>CALFUG010000291.1 GCA_937928455.1 uncultured Clostridia bacterium | reverse complement strand
GTTGGCTTTCACTGCGTTGGGGAAAGATATCACCCAAGTAGGGGGATATAGCTTGCTGGATTATTTGGTGGATCTGGGTCAAATCACGAAGCAAGGGGTGAATGGACCGGCCTTTGCCTTGCTGGCCCTGGATTCTCACGGCTATGTGTTGCCCAAGCAGGGAGTGGAGACGGTGATGGCGGCAGGGGGGACTGCGGCCACTCGAGAAAACCTGATTGCCTACTTGCTATATAGAGGGCCACAGGATAGCGACCCGGACCGAACTGCTATGATGTTGCAAGCACTGGCGCCCTATCGAAGTGACCCGGAAGTGGCCGCTTTTGGGGAGGATGCCTTTGAGATGTTGGAAAGGTTGGAGAGTCCGGAGGGAGAGTATATTTATGGAGGCCATGCTACCTCAGAATCTTTAATTCAGGTTATCATCGCCAAACAACGATGGGGTGTCTCCTGGGAGAAAAACTTCACGGCCCTTCAGAAATATCGGCAAGCGGATGGATCTTATGCGCATGTTCTGGGAGAAGGTGGGGATTTGATGGCCACGGAGCAGGCCCTTTATGCCTTGGTGAGTTGTTATCGAACGCTGATTCAAGAGCCGGGGCTTTATGAGATGAAAGAAGTTTCCTTGGATAAAGAGATTACGGTAACCCTGAACGGCTTACTCCTTTCTTTTGATCAAAATCCCGTCATAGAGTCTGACCGGGTGTTGGTGCCCCTTCGGGGAATCTTCGAAGCCCTGGGTGCCACCCTTCATTATGAGCCGGTTTCCCGTCAAGTTCATGCCGGATGGGAAGGTCATGAAGTGGTGTTATACATTGGAGCCTCCACCGCCTGGGTGGATGGCAAACAGGTCAACTTGGACGTACCGGCGAAAATCCTGGGAGACCGGACTATGGTTCCGGTGCGGTTTATTTCCGAAAGCCTAGAGGCTGTTGTAGATTGGGATGGAACCACTCGTCAGGTGGTGATTCAGCGATGAAAAAAGGAGTTCTTGTTATCCTCTTATTATTTCTCCTGACAGGGGGAATGGGCTGCGGACCAGGGGCGACGGAAAGTCCGGGTCCAGAGATATCCGGCGGTTCTTTGGAAAATGCTACCGTATCGTCCATTACCGATAAGCCAGCAGCGGATTTAGAGAATGGGGAGGGCACAGAAAATCCGGAGAATTCAGAGAACGCTATTTCGGAGAAATTAGAAGCTGCTCAGGAGGAACAGGCGGAACAAAAAGAGGCATCGCCGGTTCCCGGGGTTTTTTGTAAATTGTCCATTACCTGCCATCAACTGTTGGCCAATCCCGATCTCTTACCGGAAGGAAAACAAGAGCTGATTCCTGCTAGCGGCGTGATTTTGCCATCCACGGAAATCACCCTGGAAGAAGGTGCTACGGTTTTTGACCTGCTTCAAAAGGGAACCCGGCAACAGGGAATACATATGGAGTTTACGCGAACGCCCATATATAACAGCACCTATATCGAGGGGATCCATAATCTTTACGCGTTTGATGGTGGGGAATTAGCCGGAGGGATGTATCGAGTCAACGAAACATTGGCCAACCGGGGAGCCAGTGCCTACCGGCTTACCG
>CALFUG010000290.1 GCA_937928455.1 uncultured Clostridia bacterium | reverse complement strand
ATCTGGAGAAAAAGCAAGAACGGGATTTAGAGGAAGGCATGCCGGAAGAGATGCCGGAACATGCCCGCAAGTGGATGACGGCCCAATTGGTATATAACGGGATGGACGAGATTCTGGAAGCCCAGGGAACGACCCCTCCCACAGAGGGAGTGATTACCACAGGCCTATCCTATGCCTCCGGTAGCTTTAACAGCGACATTACCACCTTTGATGGAAAGCCATTGGCTTCCGACGTAGTGGTCTATACCTACAGCAAACAATCTCAATACAAATCTACCATGACACTGCCTTCCACCAAAGGAAGCTACGGAGACTCTACGGTATATAAGTATAAGAATGTGGCCACACCGGCCTTTTGTCTCATGGAAGGTGGAAAGATTACCCAAATCATCCTGCCGGCGGATGTGGGATTCTCCGGCTCCGTATACGGAGTGGTGAATAAAATCACCCAGGTGAAGAATGTGGAGGGAGACACGGTATATGCGGTGTATTCCATGGCAGCGGGGCGAGAAATTACCTGGCTGTGGGAAAAGGGCTACAACCCCACCACAGACCTGACGGATCGAGTGAACGGAGAAGTATTCAAGATGGTAACGAGAAAAGGGGTGATCCAGTCGGGAATCTCCAAGGCCACCACCAGCGCTACCGATGATTTTGTGGAATATACCACGGGAGCCACAGTGGTTCATGAAAGAGATGACCAGGTGGTTCGGCTCACCAATGCTTCCGGACCGCTCCAAAGCATGGCGGACAATGCGGCGGTATACATCTTTAAACCCTCCGATGACAGCTATACGGTGGGAAAGATGGCCGATGTTCGAAAAGACCGATATGTGAGAATGTTTAAACTCAGCGATGAAAAAGCCCAGATTGCAGAAATCATCGTGGTTTCGGAGACTACATTCTAGGTAAAATCCGCATATGATGATGTAATATGTACTTGCAATTTCAACTGTATTACGATTATATTACAAATGCCCCCAACGGTTGACGGTGTCTTCCTTTGGGGGCTATAATTCAGAGTGATAGAATATGTTCATGTTCTGCATGCTCCTATTCTGTCCCTATATCAGATGGTCATTGGAAGGGGATGATGATCTGAATGGACAAAACATCAAATCAAGAAGCCCCTTCAGATGATATAATTTTTAAAGGAGGATACAAAATGAGAAAAGTACTATCATTTGTGCTAGTTTTAGCACTAGTACTTGGTAGCTTCTCCTTCGCATTCGGTCTCACAGACATTGACGAAAGCGCAAACAAAGAAGCTATCCAGGTTTGTAACGATCTCGGAATCATTGATGGATATCCGGACGGTACATTCCAAGGCGACAAGGCTGTTAACAGAGCCGAGTTTGCCGCAATGATTACGAGAGCTCTTGGAGTTCCGGACAGTGCACTAGCCGGATATGCGACCACGAGCTTCAAAGATGTTGCTGGTTATGGATG
>CALFUG010000289.1 GCA_937928455.1 uncultured Clostridia bacterium | reverse complement strand
CCATCGCTTCTTACATCGAAATCCGAGGTGTTAAATACGCCGCCATAGGGATTGGCACTTCCCACGTCAATGATTACATCCATGTAGTATTTGCCCGGAAGCAGCCCGATGCTATAGCTTCCATCCGGGGCAGCCGCGTTTTCAAAACCGTAGTGTCTAGATCCCGCTCTTTCGTTAAAATGGAATTGAGTACTTTCGCAAGGTTGTCCATTGAATGGATTGATGACAGCACCGGATACAATCCCTGCGGTGTTGGAAGCTAACAAATAGGTGGATTGGTCTATCCAATCGTCTCCATCTTGAACGGCGGCTTTCAGAGTAATACTTTTGCCATCATCGGCCTGCAAGGTGGTGTAGACCGCGGTGGCCACTCCATTTTGGTCGGTGATGTCAGATAGGGACGAAAATTGGCCACTTCTGTCGGTTCCGTCTGCATAGGCCATAAAACTTACAGGAGTACTATTAGCCACAGCATTTGTAGTACCGTGGGTTACTTTTACCGTCATCACTACACTTTGACCACCTCCAGCTGGGACCAAAGAGTTGCTCAGTGTAATTCCCATTTTGGTGTTTTCGTAAACGGGTTCATCTCCAGCCCATACTTCTGAGGGATCTTCCTCCCGTTCTCCCGGGAATTCCACCATATCCACAATTCGCTTTCCGTCCGAACGGGGGACTTCGTAAAGGGTGGTATTGGTCATCTGGGCCATTTGCCCCCGATTCATCACTTGGGACCCCGCATAAAAAAGGCCAGTGTCAAGTCCCAAGGATACTGCCATTTCATTATAGTCTCCCGGCCAAGACATTCCTTCTTCTTCAAGGTCTAAAACTCTAGTGAGAATGGTGGCCCAATGAACCATTTGCAGGGCATTACCCGGAGCATATGCCCCTTCTCCCACACCCAGCAGAATTCCTTCCTTTGCCATTAGGTTAATCCAGCCTAAGGCCCATTGATGACTGGTTCCTTGAATATCATCGAATAGGGGAGTCCACTTGGCGGCAGCGGCGGCATCCTCTTCCGTGTAACCTAATAGATAGGCGGATACTTTGGCAGCAGCAGCCCGATTTAACTCTCTGTCCGGAGCGAACTGATTATTTCCCACTCCTTCTAAAATGCCCAGGCTAGACATTTCAAGGATGGCATCTTTATATGGGTTATTATTGATGTCGTTGTAAGATGCAGAAAAAGCAGGTGATGCAGTAGCGAATACTAATAGGAGTGATAACAGAATGGTAAGAGCTTTTTTGGTTTTCATCGGTAACCTCCTTCGGTTCGTTGGTTATCGGATTGTCGTGCATCAAGTTTATTGTATCACACCTTTGGTGATGAGACTTTGCAAATAGGGAATAATCTCTGGCTCAAATACAGCGGATCTCATTTTTCATGATATAATACCAATGATTATAGTAGGCAATAGGGTTTGAGCTGCTGTTGGAAGGAGAGAGACTATGAAAACCATTGGGTTAATTGGTGGAATGAGCTGGGAAAGCACGGTAACCTATTATAAGCTCATGAACCAAGAGGTAAAAAATCGTTTGGGAGGCTTTCATTCTGCAAAGATTCTTTTATATAGCGTTGATTTTGCTGAAATTGAGGAATTACAACGCAAGGGAGAGTGGGAAAAGAGCGGTGAGATATTAGCGGATGTGGCCCAACGACTAGAGCAAGCGGGTGCAAACATGATTTTGATTGGTACCAATACCATGCACAA
>CALFUG010000288.1 GCA_937928455.1 uncultured Clostridia bacterium | reverse complement strand
CGGCATTAGTATAGCCATTTAATTGTTGTATGTCAATATATATTTATTGTTTATCGATATATTTTACTGTGAGTTCTTTCCTGCTCTGAGGCTCTGCTGAGGCTTCCCTGCTGAGCCTAACGCCCCTGACTTCCCTCATTAACTTTCCCCATCCGCCCCGTCTCCCCTTCCAATGGAATCAATCCGGCGCATCGAACTTGCCAATCTCCGTTGTTTTCTGGAAAAACTCCTCCGAATAGGCTATAATCATACCTAAGAAAATCAACCCGTTGAAATCACATCGTATAGGAAATCATAGGAGACAAAACAATGGCATATGAAAAACTAATCATTCTTTGGGTCACTGGGGACCGGGAAGCCGCCATGAACATGGTGCTCATGTACACGTTGAAGTCCAACTCAAATCAGTGGTGGAAGGAGTGCAAGCTCATCACCTGGGGTCCCTCCAATAAATTGATTGCCGAAGATCCGGAAGTTCGCCTTATGTTAACCCAAATCATGGACACCGGTGTAAAAGTAGAGGCATGCAAAAGATGTGCGGAAGGATATGGTATTGATGATCAATTGGAGGCCTTCGGTATTGATGTAAAACTAATGGGAGAACCTCTCACAGAATATCTAAAGGACCCATCCTATCGGGTCATTACCATATAGTCCTCTTTTCCCACTCATTTACCGATTATAAAATATCCCCCCTAATTTTCGCCTTCCATTAAAAAGATGAGTCAGCCTCCCCCGAAGGGAGGCTTTTTCAATGTTTGCGGCCCCTTCTGTTTGAAGTTTTCTTGCCAAAATAGTATGATATCCGTGAAATTACTAAGAATATTTTCAGAAATTCAAAAATAAATGGAACTTTTTCCCCTCATAGCGACTCTTAATGGTATCAAGGAGGTACATGCATGGACCCTACAGAAATTGAAAAAGCCATGGAACGGGTGGTGGAGAACAAAAATCTCTATTACCGCATCGCCTATTCCTTCACGGGAAACCAGGCGGATTCCCTGGATGCCATCTCGGAGATGACATTATCCGTTCTGGAAAAACTAGGCCAGCTTCGTGACCCGGAGCAATTTTTGCCATGGAGTAAGAAGATATTAATGAATGCTTGTAGAAAGCGTCTCCGTGATCGAAAAAGAACTACCGTGGTGGCGGAATTTCCCCAAGTGGCCGACCCTTATGACGAAAATCAATGGGCAGACCAATGGATGGTACGCCAGGCGGTGTACGACCTCCCCCCAAAATTTAAAGAAATGGTCATTATGCGATACTACCTGGACATGGAATATCAGGACATTGCCCATACCATTGGGCTTCCCTTAGGTACCGTAAAATCTCGTTTGAATCGAGCCATGTCTGCCTTACAGAAAGAGTTAGGAGGAGATTTTAATGAATAAATTAGAGAAATTTTTGAAAAGAGAGGGAGAAGCCAGCCAGGCGACACAGGCACCGGATGCCTTTGAAGAAACGGTGTACCGGGCATCACAACAGGTAAAAGCTCCCACCCCTATTTGGAAGAAAAAACCGGTTCTGATTGCCGTTGCCGCTTGTTTGGTCGTTGCTCTGGTTTCTCTTCTGCCACAGGGAGAATTCAAAGGATTGGTTACCATCGAAGCCCGGGCCGCCACTATAGACGGTATTGACCGGAGTCAGGGATTTCTTCTGAAATCCAGCGAGCCCTTGGACGAATCTTTGATTGCGGAAAGCTTAACCGTAAGCCCCTCTTTTGATTATGAAATAGAAAAGACATCCAAAAAAACTTACGAAATTATACCGAAAGATCCACTGGATGCCAACACGGTGTATGTTCTCAAATTCAATCAAGCAGGTGCGAAAAGCGCCGCCAATTCATGGGCCTTCGAAACCACAGAAGGTTTTGAATTGACCGCTTCTTATCCTTACAACGAAGCCAATAATGTGAATATTTACAGCGGGTTGGAACTCACCTTCTCTACCTCCTGCCCCCTGGATACCCTGAAAGATTCCGTTACCATCGAGCCCGCGCTGGAAGGCATCTGGGAGACAGGGGATAATTTACTATTTACCTATGTACCTTCCCAGGAAATGGCCTATGGCACCATTTATCAGATCACGATCCCGGGAGATTTAACCGGAGACAACGATTCCATACTGGGTGAAGATGTAATCCTGCAATTCGAAACCACCAGTCTGGAAGGGGAACAAGCTTCCACCGCCGTGGAATTCTTTGCCATCGAGGGATTGGATAACACCGCCTACGCCCCCGGAAAGGCTCCCTTCTTTTCCTTCTACGATTATGGAAGGAACAACGATGCTGTTTTTGACATCGAGACCAGAGTATATGGTTTCCCCAGCATAGAAGCCTACACATCTGCCTTACACCAAAAGACCGGGGATAGGGCCTGGAGCATTGCCCCTTCCGAAACCATCTTGGACACGGATGATTTGACCCCAGTGACCGAAGCCACCATCACACCATATGTTGATCCCCAGCAGCCTTGGTACAGAACCCTTTATCTGCCCGATGTTCTGGAGCCCGGCTTCTACCTCATCGATTTTCAGAGCGCCGACTGCCGAAGGCAAGTTTTAATTCAGGTCACCTCCCTTTCCGTCTTCCAAAACTATTCTCAGGAAGAAGCCTTGTTGTGGATTCATGACGTAAATACGGACAATGCAGTAGTGGGGGCAGAAATTCAATCTGTACTGGATAAAAGCATTCAGACAAAAACCGATGCCGAAGGAGTGGCACAGGTAGAATACATCGGCAAAAACAAGGAAATCTTCCAGGTGAAAAAGGGAGACCAAGAGGCCGTTGTGCTGATTCGCCCGGTCACCTATTTTATGGAAGACGGCACATCCAAGCAATACGACTATTGGTTGGCTTTCAACACGGACCGAACCATCTACCACAATGGAGACACGGTGAAATTCTTTGGTATTGTTGCGCCTCGTGAAGAAGGGGCGGAGCCCATTGACCGCATTGTGATCAGTAGCGATATGCTGGGAGATTCCTTTACGGTCCCCGTTACCAACGGCTGGTTCTCCGGCAGCTATACACTGCCCGTTATGGCCTCCGGGAACTGGTGTACATTAAGCGTAAGTACTCCGGAAGGGGAACACTTGGCCTATTATGGATTTGAAGTTCGGGAGTATGACAAGCCGGCATATCGGTTGTCCCTTCGTGCCGAAAATAAATATGTCATGCTAAATGAGCTGGCGGAATTTGAAATCAACACCTCCTACTTTGATGAGACCGCTCTGCCCAAACAGGACCTATACTACTACACATATAACCTGGGAAGCCAAACCAAGGAAGGGAACATTACCACCGATGAAAATGGCAATGCCACCCTTTCCCTTCGTACGGTCCCCACGGAGTATTCCAACAAATCCCTCACCGGCTATGCTTCCATGGATGTATATACCACCTGGCCGGAGCTGGGTCGAGTGGACTCCTACCACGATATCATCGTTTTCAATACGGATGTGGAAATCAACGGCATCACCTCTCGTACCAACGAGGGAGTGGACATCACCTTTCAACCCTATGGGGTGGATTTAGCCCAAATCACGGAAGAGGATCCGGAAAACTATAAGGCGCCTTTCACCGGCTCCGTAGATCTGAAGCTTGTGTACTACAAGCAGTGGTGGGAAGAAGTACAGGACGGCACACGATACGACCCATATTTAAAACAGAATGTGCCCTACTATCGCTATGAATACCACAAGGATTACGAAGGAGAAACCACGGTATCTCTCAATCAAGAAAAACAAGTGGTCTCTATTCCCTTAGCCGAAACCAATTCCTATTTGATAGAAGTGTCCGGCAAAGACAGCAAAGGCCGAGAGTTCATTCGTGAGTACTATGCCGCGGCCTTGGAAAAAGACACCGTCTCTTTCGGGGGAGAATACCCTTACTACTATTTAAAGAGCAATCAAGACAATTACCAATTTGGCGATTCCGTTCAACTGGAATTGATGGAAAGAGAATTGGCTGTTGACATTCCATCCGATGGCAAAGTTCTTTACTATCGTGCCCAGGATCAATTAATCGACTATACCGTAGAGAAATCCTCCACCTATGAATTTGACTTCCTTCGGGAACATTCTCCCACATTGGTGGTGGGTGCCGTGTACTATGATGGTGGAAAATATTACCCGGTCAGTGATGCCTATATCTCTTTCGACCCGGGACAACGAACCTTGGATTTAGAGGTCACCCCGGAAGACGGTACTCGTTTTGCGCCGGGAGCAGAGGTCACCTTGCATGTCCTCTTAACGGATCCCAAAGGAGACCCGGTATCCGGATTGGTGAATCTCAATATTGTGGATGAAGCCCTGTTAGCCGTCAGCGAGCAAAATATTGACTTGCCCGAAACCATCTTCTTTCACAACAACAAGTTGGCCTACTTCTTCAAGGAAACCAACATGCGAGAAAGCGCCAGCGATATGATGGGTGGAGGCGCAGAAGGCGGTGAAGGCGGCGGCGCTCGAAATGATTTCCGCGACACCGCATTGTTTACCTCTTTGGAAACCGATGCCTCCGGAAAGGGTTCCGTCACCTTTACTTTGCCGGACAATATCACCAGCTGGAGAATATTCTGGCAGGCATATCGTTATGATTCGTTGCCGGATATCTGGGTGGGAAGCGGTACCGAAAATGTCATCGCCACGCAGCCTTTCTTCATCGATTATCGACTGGCCACAGTGCTGGTTAAAGGAGATCAGCCTACTCTGGGGCTTCGCGCCGCAGGAGATGATTTAGATGCCAATGCCACCGTCACCTATGAAGTGACCTTGCAAGGCAAAGAGACCAAACAAGAATACACCAAGACCGTCACCGGCAATCTGGGCCAATGGATTGATATTCCGCTGAGTGAGGTTCAGGAAGACGGCACCCTAACCGTAAGCGGGTCCGTGAAAGAAAATAACAAGCTTTCGGACAGCATCTCCGTGGACATCCACACCGTGAGCCAGTTGGCGAACCATGCCGTTTCAGACACCCAGGAACTGACCCCGGATTATTTGGTGCCCACAGAACATTTATCCCAAACCCTACTGCTATTCTCCAATGATAGGGCCGCAAAGGGGTTGTCCGGATTATATGAATTGGCCGTTACGGATACGGTACGAGTGGAGCAACGACTCACCTCCTTCCTGGCTCAGGGATTATTGAAAGAATACTTCCAGGTAGAGTCTTTCATCACGGACGAGAAAGAAGTTCGGGGAGCCATATTAAAATATCAGGATTCTCAGACCGGTGGCATCCGACCCCTGCCTGCAGCTGAAGTGGATTTGGAAGTCAGTGTACTGACCGCCGTGGCAGGCTCCGAATTCTTCCACAAAGGGGCTTTGATCGATTATTTCAAATCCTATTTGGATCGGGGCACCGATAAAGAGAAGTCCCTGGCCTTATGGGGATTGGCCGCGACCCGTCAACCTTATCTAAACCAGGCCATTGCCCTCTATGAAGAAGGCAACCTGGACGGGGAAGGCCAACTGTATCTGGCATTGGCTCTTCACGCTTTTGGAGAAGGCCCCAAAGCACAGCAAATGGCAGAAGATTTGGTGAAAAAATACTCCGAGGATTTGGGGGGTGCGCGTCGTGCCACCATCAGCTCCCTGGAAGAAGAAACCATCCGGGCCACGGCCCGAATGGCCCTTCTGGCTACCGCTTATGAACTACCCCAGGCCCAAGAATTGACTACCTATTTAGACGAAAATCCAGGAACCAAAGATCACTATTTAATCGAACGATATCTGATTCTGGAGTCTATGGTGGAGTATGGCAATACCCAGGGAAGTTTTCGGTATGACTTTGACGGAGAAACCACAGACGTAGATTTGGCAGAAAATTATACCCACAGTTTGGTGGTTCCTTCAGAGAAAGCCCATCTGCTAACCTTCCAGAATATCAAGGGAGATATTTCCGTCACCGCCTGCTACCTGGCACCGGGACTTCCGGAGGCGGACAGTGCGGCCTCCCAGGAATTGTCTCTCAGCCGTCAGTACCTGCAAAACGGGAAAGCCACCACCCAGTTCCAACAGGGGGCTGAAATCAAGGTGGTGCTGGAATACAAAGTAAATTCCAACGCCCCGGATGGACCTTACCTGATTTGCGATTACCTGCCGGCAGGACTGGATTATGTTCGAATGGATCGTGACGCTTCCGGTAATTCCATTTGGCTGTCCAACGAAGTCAATGGAAAACAAACCTTCAGCATATACAAGGGAAACCATCAAGATAAAGTGGCACCCTCCGGAAAAATTGTTTATATCGCCCGGGTGAAAATGCCAGGAAGCTTCCATGCAGAAGGCGCATATATCCAACATGGCGACCATCAAAAAGTAGTGCATGTTCTCGACTCCCAAAAGATCACCAT
This sequence comes from uncultured Clostridia bacterium, assembly GCA_937928455.1. GTDB lineage: Bacteria > Bacillota > Clostridia > Peptostreptococcales > Anaerovoracaceae > JAAZGD01. The sequence continues at coordinate 2,076 of CALFUG010000288.1, read as the reverse complement.
TCAATAAATTCCGGGGCATCGCCCCTGAGGAGTAAAAGAAAACGTGAAAAACGTGAATAGAACCCCACCAAAAACATATCTTCTCATGCTTTCGCTGGTGATGATTCTAGGGCTGTCCTTGGGCCTGACGGGTTGTGGCCAGTGGGAGTCCATGGGGGCGGAAACTCACATCTCCCCGGAACAAGTTCTTTCTCCGGTAGAGGGGTCACCCTTGGATTGCGAAAAATTCATGACAGCCAAGGATGTGGCCCGGGTGCTGGCTCCCCTTCCCAGGGAATACGAGGAGCAAGCAGAAATTGTGGTAGTACCTCACCATGCTCTGGCAGCAGACATGACAGCAGAAGCCTTACTTCAAGCCGGCGCAGCAGACAAAGATTTGTTTATAATTATCGGTCCCAACCATGCCAACCAGGGGGCCAACATCATAGTGTCCAATCAAGGCTATGAGGGAGGCGGGCATCCATTAAAAAACCGCCTGGCTTGGGATGATGCAACGCTGGAGGCTCTTACCCAAGAATCGACTCTTCTAGACAACCATTCCTTCCAAAATGAACACAGCATTGGGATGCCGGCTTCTTTAATCGCCCAAATCAACCCCCATGGGGAAATACTACCCATCATCTGCCGACGAGAACTCACATCGGAAGAAGGGGCCCGACTATTCTCCACCCTGGCTCCCCTATTGGATGAAGACACCTTGATTATAGCCTCCGTTGATTTTAGTCACCACCTATCTGTTCCCGATGCCCTGGGACGAAATGAACAGATGGCAGAATTGATACAAGCAGGCAAAAGCGCGCAAGTTTCTCGCTTGGACAGCACCTACTTGGATGCCCCCGGCGTGATGGCGGCTCTGATGGAATATGCACAGAGCCAACAACTGACCCCCACCATATTACGGAAGGCAACGGCAGCCGATTATCTGGGTGCCGGCTATGATGGAGAAGTCACCAGTTACTTAACCATCCAATATCGGTAGGGATTTGACAGCAACTCACCACAGATTGATGGCATGCCCGTCATACCAAAAAATAGGCCCCCGAAAAGGGGCCTATTGCCTATTATCGTTCCCGGAATGGCTACATGGATTCCAGTAGCTCCGCCAATTTCATGAAAGATTCTTCATCGTCATATAACTCCATTTGCCCTCTGTCGCATGCCAGGGCAATCTGTGGATTGATGGGTAGTTTTGCCAGTACCTTCAGCCCATGATCTTTAGCAATGTCATCAATATGACTTTCCCCAAACACCTTATACTCCGTTCCAGTATCCGGCGCCTTAAAGTAGGACATGTTCTCCACCAGCCCAATCACCGGAATATTCATCATTTCAGCCATGCGCACCGCCTTGGCCACAATCATGCTTACCAGCTCCTGAGGTGAAGTGACCACGATGATGCCATCTACCGGCAGGGATTGGAATACGGTTAATGCCACATCTCCCGTTCCGGGGGGCATATCCACAAACATGAAATCCACATCATCCCATACCACATCGGTCCAGAACTGTTTCACCGCGCCACCAATGAGAGGGCCTCTCCAAATCACCGGATCCGTATCATTCTCCAACACCAAATTGATGGACATCACTTGGATTCCTGTGGGCGTTTCCACCGGCATAATCCCCCACTCGCTTTGAGTAGCTTTGTCTAAAATCCCAAAAGATTTGGGGATGGATGGTCCGGTAATATCCGCATCTAATATAGCGGTTCGGTGGCCTCTCCGATTCATGGTCACCGCCATCATAGAAGTCACCATGGATTTTCCCACGCCGCCCTTTCCACTGATAACACCGATAACCTTTTTTACACTGCTGTGGTCGTTGAGCTTTTCTCGAAAGTCATACTCTTCCTTTCGGTCATCACAGTTGGATGTACAGCCTTTGCAATTATTGTCACAATTCTCACTCATGATTTCTGCTATCTCCTTTGTCTTGATCTATGGTTTCCACCACTTATCTATTATAATGTATTTTCGACTTATGTCAAATACTCAGCCCAACGCTTTCCCGAAAACCCGGGCTACCGTTTCAGACTTCCCAAAATCCCCCGAATCAGCTGCCGGCTGATTTCCCGGC
>CALFUG010000287.1 GCA_937928455.1 uncultured Clostridia bacterium | reverse complement strand
CCGGCATCTCACCGGGAATTGGGGATTGGGGTATTGTCTTGGAAAAAAGCCTCTCCAGCTGCGAAAAGCTTTGTGGAGATGGCGAAAAGAATCTGGCGAGAAGATTCGGAGAAATAAGTTGAAATCACAAGGTTTCTTGGGTTTTTGCGGGGCCCTGGTTCGTTGACAAACCAAGGTTTATACATTATAATATTGCGATATGACAAACCAATATACGACCTTAGTGTCGAAAGGAGAAACCGAAATGACAGAAGAAATACTGTTAACCCAGGAAGGGTACGATAAAATCGTGACGGAACACGAAGAGTTGGTATCCATCAAACGTCAGGAAATTGCCGAACGAATCAAAGAAGCCATTTCCTACGGGGACATTTCTGAAAATGCAGAGTATGATTCGGCCAAAAATGAGCAGGCAGAGTTGGAGGAAAGAATTCTCAAACTGGAAAACATGCTTCGAATGGCCAAAATTATAGATGACCGACACGTCTCAGATGAGACGGTGAACGTGGGCCTGAAGGTAACCGTGAAAGAGAAAAATGCGAAAAAGACCCAGGAATATATCATTGTGGGCTCTGCGGAAGCAGATCCCTTTGAAGGGAAGATTTCCAATGAGTCTCCTCTGGGTAGAGCGCTGATGGGCAGAGCGCGGGGAGACATGGTGGAGGTCATCATTCCGGACGGCACCATGTATGTTAAAATCATGGACATAAAAAAACAGGAAGAAGCGAAGGGTGACAAGAAGGGAAAAGCCGGGACATCTACTTCAGAAAAGACTGCCAAAGTGGCGAAAACTTCCAAAAAAACCGGTCAGGCAGATGAGCCGAAGGCTGCTTCCGACAAGAAAGAACCCAAGAAAACAGCTTCAAAAGCCACTGCAAAAAAGCAAAAATAGAAAAAGAGGTGCAAAATGACGGAGGAACGGAAAACCACGGAAGGACTGGAACTTCTGGAAGCAGAGGAGACAGCGGAGGCCACGGAAGAAAAATTAAATGAGCAGCGGTTAATCCGGAGAGAAAAGCTGGACACTCTTCAGAAAACGGGTCGGAATCCTTTTCTTGTAGAATCCTGGGATGTGGAAACCCATAGCATGGAAATCAAAGAACGGTTTTCGACGTGGGAAGGAAAGACCCTTAGCTTAGCCGGCCGAATCATGGCCTTTCGTCATATGGGAAAAGCATCTTTCATCGACATACAAGATAAAAGCGGTCGGATTCAATGTTATGTGCGCCAAGATGCTTTGGGGCCGGAAGAATATGAAGTCTTTCTCACCTATGACATCGGAGATATTGTTGGTGTAGTGGGGGAGGTCTTCAAAACAAGACATGGCGAGATATCCATTAAAACGGGGAAACTGGTATTGTTATCCAAGTCCCTCCAGGTTTTACCCAACAAATTTAAGGGGTTAAAAGACCAAGATTTAAGATATCGTCAACGATATGTAGATTTAATCATGAACCAAGAGGTTCGAGATATTTTTTACATGCGCTCAAAAATTGTTCATGAAATCAAGCGGGTCCTGGAAGAAGAATATGGATTTCTAGAGGTAGATACTCCGATTTTAACCACCATTGCGGGGGGCGCCAATGCAAGACCCTTTGATACCCACCATAATACATTAGACCTGGATATGAAACTTAGAATCTCCAATGAACTATATCTTAAGCGGTTGATTGTGGGGGGATTGGATCGAGTTTATGAGATGGGTAAGATGTTCCGAAATGAAGGGATGGATCGAAATCATAATCCGGAATTTACTTCCATGGAGTGCTACATGGCCTACGGCAACATGGAAAGTGTGATGGATGTAACGGAACAAGTGGTTTCCAAAGCGGCCCTGGCGGCTACTGGATCCATGGTCATCGAATACCAAGGGAAAACCTTTGACCTGACACCTCCTTGGAGAAGATTGGATATGGCCCAGGCGGTAAAAGAAGTAACGGGTGTTGATTTTGGGCAAATCGAAACAGATGAAGAGGCGCAAAAGGCAGCATTGGGCGCTGGAATGCGTCGGGATGATGTAAAAGGGGAAAGCCGAGGTGTTCTTTTGGCGGAAATGTTTGAAACCTTTTGTGAAGAAGAAAAGAACTATTTGGATGGACCTGTATTTATCACGGGCCATCCCGTAGAGGTTTCACCTTTGGCAAAAAGAGACCCGCAGGACCCAAGGATTACGCGAAGATTTGAAGCATACATTAATGGATGGGAAGTGGCCAATGCTTTTTCAGAGCTTAACGACCCCATTGACCAGTACAACCGGTTTAAGGAACAACAAGCAGCGCTGGAGGGTGGTGATGACGAAGCCCATCCCATGGATGAGGATTTTGTCAACGCACTGGAGGTGGGATTGCCTCCCACCGGTGGATTGGGTATCGGCATCGATAGAGTGATTATGCTGATTACCAATGCCCCGTCCATTCGTGACATTATACTATTCCCCACCATGAAACCTATCGACAAATAGAGAAGCAATAGCTATGTAAGGAGTAATGGATGAAACAATTGGAAATCAGAGAATTATATGAGCAGGCCCAAGGGTTGGACCAACAGGAAATTCAAGTGGTGGGTTGGGTACGCACCAACCGGGATTCCAATCGGTTTGGGTTTATTGAATTGAATGATGGGACGGCTTTTCGTTCCGTGCAGATAGTCTATGAAGAGGGAACCCTTTCTAATTTTGAGGAAGTGACCAAGGCATCTATTTCATCTGCCCTGCAGGTAACCGGTACCTTGGTGATGACTCCACAAGCAAAGCAACCCTTTGAAATCAAAGCCAGTGAAGTGGTTTTTCTGGCAGGGTCCGATTCGGACTATCCGTTGCAAAAAAAGAGACATTCCATGGAATTTCTTCGGGAAATTGCCCATCTAAGGCCTCGAAGCAACACCTTTTCCGCAGTCTTTCGTGTGCGCTCCATGCTTTCTTTTGCCATCCACCAGTATTTTCAGGAAAATGGGTTTGTCTATGTTCATACTCCCATTATCACGGGTAGCGATTGCGAGGGAGCAGGGGAAATGTTTCGAGTCACAACCTTGGACCCCATCCATCCCCCTCTTTGTGAAGATGGAAGAGTGGACTATAATCAGGACTTTTTCGGCAAAGAAACCAGCTTGACGGTATCCGGGCAATTAGAGGGAGAAGCTTTTGCCTTGGCATTCCGAAAGATATATACTTTTGGTCCCACTTTTCGAGCGGAGAATAGCAACACGGCAAGGCATGCCTCTGAGTTTTGGATGATAGAGCCGGAAGTGGCATTTGCAGATTTGGAAGACAACATGAAGCTGGGAGAATCCATGATAAAATATATCATACGATATGTTTTGGAGCATGCACCCGATGAAATGGAGTTTTTTCATTCTTTCGTGGATAAGGGGCTTCGAGATCGACTGATGGGTATCGTAAATGCGGATTTTGCCCGGGTAACCTATACGGAAGCGGTGGATATTCTAAAGAAGGCCAAGAAGGAGTTTCAGTACCCGGTGGAGTGGGGAATCGACTTGCAGACAGAGCATGAACGGTATCTCACGGAAGAGGTTTATCAGAAACCGGTTTTCGTAACGGACTACCCCAAGGATATCAAAGCCTTTTATATGAGACTTAATGACGACGGAAAAACGGTGGCGGCATGCGATTTGTTGGTGCCGGGAGTGGGTGAAATCATTGGGGGGTCTCAAAGAGAAGAACGATACGATGTGCTGAAGAAGAGAATCGAAGAAATGGGCATGGATCCGGAGGATTACAAGTGGTATCTGGAAATTCGCAAGTATGGTGGCGTGAAGCATGCGGGATTTGGTTTGGGCTTCGAACGAATTCTCATGTATCTAACGGGAATGGGGAATAT
>CALFUG010000286.1 GCA_937928455.1 uncultured Clostridia bacterium | reverse complement strand
CCGTTTTCCTGACCGAAAGCAAAAAAGGTAATAAATGGAATTTATGAAGTTTGGTTCACTCGTTTCGCAGAGTAAAGCTGATCATTGGCCAGCAACCCAAAGATCAAGCGGATCAGTTTCCGGGATGTAAGCGCGAGTGCTCGTTTGTGCTGATGAGTTTTAACTTCATCAAACTTTTTCCGGTAGAAGTCACTGTATTCAGGAATGTGGTTTTTAACACTGTTGGCAGCCTCGATGAGGTAATACCGAAGATACTTGTTTCCGGCTTTCGACATCCTGGTGTCATCAGCCCTGAAATCGCCTGACTGGTTCTGCTTCCAGACTAACCCTGCATATTTGGCAAGAGCGTCATGAGAATGGAATGCAGTAATGCTGCCAATTTCAGACAAGATCCCGCTGGCGTAGACAGGCCCGATTCCGGGGATGGAAACCAGACACTGATACTCAGTGGGATTCAGCCCCTTGATGGTCTTTTCAATCGCACGATCGATCGCCTTGATCTCAGTTTGATAAGCTGAGATACAGTTAAAGGAAGAAGCGAGGGAAATGGTAAGAGGCTCATAAAGACACTTGTCCAAGCGATAAGAATCTCTGGCTGCATGACGGAGTAAATCAGCAACCTTTTCGGGATCGGCAAAACGATGTTTACCGACCTTCCCTATGAAGGCAACCAAGTCTTCCATAGGCATAGCAACAAGTTCTTCAAGGCTTAGCATCTCAGTGAGGATCGCTGCCGCAGTTGCAGTATGGTTGCTTGTAAAAGGGTGTGCTTCTTCTTTGAGAATGGAAAGCTCGCTAAACTTCAAAAAGATGTTGGAGACCATATAGGTTTTCTCGCGAGTGATACAATCCACAAGATGAAGACGATGTCTTGTTAGACGCTGAAGGGCAAGGAATTGAGAGCCGCGCCAAGGAGCTACCGTGATGCGGCCTACTCTTGCAAAATCAGCAATGATAAAAGCATCTTTGGGATCCGTCTTATCAAGACCGATGAAGGACTTTCTGTAGTTGGCAATCATCTTTGGATTTAGGCAATACACAAAGGGATTAAAAACTAGCAAATCCTCATCTGACGATAAAAAATTAGCAATGTGGATCCCATAAAAAGAGGTGGACTCCAAGGCAAAGACAACCGCTTTATACTTGCTGCCAGACATCAGGGTACGGATTTTCAAAGACAACTCGATGGCTCCAGGCTGATTATTTGAAACAGTGAATTCAAGCAGTTTGTTCGCATTAAAATCAAGTGCGCAAACGACATTTGACTTAGCGCTTACATCAATACCTACAAACAAAGTAGAAAGAAAATCTAATTTCTTCATTCAAAATCACCTCCTTCCCGCGTTGGATGAGGAATTTAGCAAGGGATACCCTGATCTTGAACATTGACTGCAACCTCGCATCATAAGCATTCACCTATGGGAGTAACTTTGCTGGAAGGCTCCCGCTAGGGATGCAACATCTGTGTTAGCAGAATTTGATATTCAAGTCAGGCGTCATGCTTATTAAGCAATAGCATAAAGCTTTGCAAGGAGAATAAGACTTAACCTTAGCCAGAATTCCTATGAATCCTATTGTAGCATCAGGGTATCCAACAATACATCCGTTAACGCAAAAAATGCTTTGCAAACTCGTTGAAGCTTGTCTGCAAAACATATTATACGAGGAGAAATAAGGTGAAATCTATTGTTGTTATTGGGGGCGGAGCATCCGGAATGGCCGCTGCCATTGAAATAAAAATGAAAAACCCTTCTTTGGCTGTGATGCTCCTGGAAAAGAACGAGATATTGGGGAGAAAGCTACTGGCTACGGGCAATGGCCGCTGTAATATTAGCAATGCAACCATTGAAGGGGAGGCTTTCGTTTGGGATTTTATTCATCGAGTGGGGATTCTTACTCGAAAGGAAGATGAGGGGCGCATGTACCCGTTTTCCGGGAAGGCATCGGATGTAGTCGCAAGCTTGGAAAAATCCCTGAATCGGTATGAAGTAGAAATAAAGCGTAACTTTGTGGTGAGTACCATTTTGCCGGAGAAAGAAGGCTTTCGAATACAGAGTCATCAGCATGAAGATGTATATGCGGAAAAAGTGATTATGGCCATGGGTGGTAAAGCAGCACCTCAATTCGGAACTTCCGGAGAAGGGTATGGTATATGTGGTCAGTTAGGGATTATGGTGAAGCCGGTCTTTCCCGGATTGACACATTTCCAGGTGGAGGATTACCGGGAAGGTCTTCATGGAATTCGTATGAAGGGCAGCGCCACCCTTCTGAGAAACGGAGAGACCATTGCTATGGAACGAGGCGAGATTCAATTTAGTAAAAGAGGCCTTTCGGGTATTTTGCTAATGAATTTGAGTTCGCATGTGGTGCTACATGGAGAAGACAATTTTTCCTCCTATCAAATCGCATTGGATTTTATGGAAGGGTTTTCCCTGGAACAGGTTCGGGGTATTATGAAGCAGCGAGCCAGGGAGAATGGGTATTCGATTCAAGATATTTTAGCCACCATCGTTCCCTGGGGGTTGGGTGCGACCATCTTGGAAAAAGCAGGAGTTTCTTCCGAAAGGTGGGAAAATGAAATTGGCACATTAACGGGGGATGAGTTGGATCAAATATCCCTTCACCTGAAAGAGTTTCGGTGGAAAGTACGGGGGTTGGGTGGTTGGAAGGATGCACAGATTACGGTGGGCGGTGTATCCTTGAATGAAGTAACCCCGAATACATGGGAAAGTCATCGTTGGCCGGGGCTTTATATCGTGGGCGAACTCCTTGACTTACAAGGCCCCTGCGGCGGGTTCAACCTGCACTTGGCGTGGAAGACGGGGATTCAGGCAGCAAATCACTTAGTGGAATCTATTTAATGTATCAGGGGAAGTTTCGGGAAAGAAGTCGTATATATGTATCGTATTCATCAAATAAAATTGAGATGGGATGAGCCTTTGGAAGAAATTCCCCGCAAGATTGGTAAAAAACTGGGGTGGAAGGGGAATCATCCGGAAATATTGGAATGGGTCATCCGAAAAGAGTCCATCGATGCCAGGAATAAAAGTCAGATTTTTCGGGTTTATACCATAGACTTTCAGCTATCCGAGCCTTTCAAACAGGGGAAGGACGGCCTGGTAGAGTTGGTGAATGAAGATCCTTGGGTGCCACCATCCTACGGAGGTAAGCAGTTAGAACATTCGCCCGTGATTGTGGGATTTGGACCGGCAGGGATGTTCGCCGCATTGGTTTTGTCAGAAGCCGGATTTCAGCCCGTTATTCTGGAACGAGGAGCCTCCATGGAGGACCGAATTCATAAGGTAAATCAATTTTGGAGAGATGGTATCCTGGATGAGGAAACCAATGTGCAATTCGGAGAAGGCGGTGCCGGCACCTTTTCCGACGGAAAGCTTACCACTGGGATAAGGGATGTTCGAATTCAAAAAGTATTAAAGGAGTTGGTGGAAGCGGGGGCGAATCCAAATATTCTATACAAGCAAAAACCTCATGTGGGAACGGATGTTTTACGAAAAGTAGTGGTAGAAATTCGCGAGAAAATCAAGAGGGCCGGGGGCAGTTTCCAGTTCCAGACGAAATTGACGGATTTGGTCTTCGAGGAAGGAAGAATCATGGGGGTTCAGATGGGAGAGAAGGGGACCATTCCTACAGAATCTTTGGTTTTGGCCATCGGCCACAGTGCCCGTGATACCCAGGAGATGTTGCACAATAGAGGATTGGCCATGGAACAAAAACCTTTTTCCATGGGTCTTCGTATAGAGCACCCGCAGTCTTTGATTGATGAGAGTCAGCTGGGAAATGTTTCCACAGCAGTTTTGGGGCCGGCGGAATACAAGCTGGTATATCGGGGTTCATCGGGAAGAGGGGTGTATACCTTTTGTATGTGCCCTGGTGGCCAAGTGATTCTAGCCTCTTCCGAAAAAGAATCATTGGTAACCAATGGCATGAGCAATCACGACCGTTCCTCTGGAAAGGCCAATAGCGCCTTGCTGGTGGAGGTGGGTCCGACGGATTTTCCCTCTTCACATCCTTTGGCCGGTGTTTGGTGGCAGCGGGAAGTGGAAAAGAAGGCATTTCAACAATCCGGGAATCAATATCGGTATCTGACTTGTTCGGTAGAAGAGTTTGTTGAAAACAAAGGAGCGGGTAACAAAGTAAGAGGATGCCTTCCGGAATTTATAGGAGATCATTTAGTCGAAGCCCTTCCATTTATGTCCAAAAAAATACAGGGATTTGACGGACCAAAAGCACGTCTTTATGGTGTGGAGACCAGAAGCTCTTCGCCGATTCGAATCCGAAGAGATGAAATGTATCAAAGCAACATTAAAGGGCTATATCCCACCGGAGAAGGCGCCGGATATGCAGGAGGTATTATGTCTGCAGCAGTGGATGGAATTCGAGTGGCGGAACAGATTATGAAAACATATTACATATAAAAAATAAAGGGAGGACGGATCATGCTTGAAAGAGGATACATTCAGGTCTACACGGGAAATGGCAAGGGAAAAACTACAGCGGCGTTGGGGATTGCTCTGCGTTCCGTGTGTGCCGGTAATCGAGTATTTATGGGGCAGTTTATGAAAGGGCAAAACTATAGTGAATTGAAAGCCCCCTCTCTTCTAGATGGACTGGAAATTGAACAATTCGGAGATCCTGAGTTTTATCATGGAGAGCCAAATCCCAAGGATTTCGAAAATGCGGAGCGAGGCTTGAAACGAATGGCGGAAGTGCTGGTCAGCGGGAAGTACGACCTTGTGATTCTGGATGAAATAAATACCACACTGTACTTTAAGCTGTTGAAAGTGGAGGATGTGCTATTATTAATGGACCAGAAACCGGAAGGGGTAGAGCTGATTCTAACAGGTCGATATGCCCCGGAAGAAATCATGAATCGAGCGGACTTAGTTACCGAGATGAAAGAAATCAAGCACTATTATACCCAGGGAGTGCCCGCAAGAGTTGGCATAGAAAATTAAATTAATGAGAGGTTTGGACACATGAGAAAAGCGGCATCTTGGATTATTGCTTTAACACTACTATTTACTACAACGGGAGGCGCAGCGGCTGTTGAGTTATCAAAGAATCCTCAAGAAGCGTTGTACCAACAGATTCAAGCAGGGGCTTACGATATTTTCACCAACTATGTTGACGGTTATACATTGCAGATTGCACCGGGGATGGAAGTGGACATGAGCTGGTCAAAAATAGGAACGTCACTGGAAACACCGGACCAGCGCATCGAAATATATCGGCAGTACGTGGGGGATGGCTTGGAGAGTTATCTAAGTTATTCCAATGGTTTTTTAGCCAACGAAACGGATCATCAACAAGTGGAACAAGGATGGGAATCTTATGGAGAAAATCACGTCTTTGTCACCCGTTGGATGCGTGCCCCTTTGTCGGGAGTGCCGGGTGATCGGAATTATTACACTGTTTTGGATTTGCCCGTAGGAGAGTATTGTTACACCATCGTTGTTAAAACAGCGGTGCCAATTCAACAGCTGGGGGGATATGCCAACCTGGTAAGTAGTTTTACCACATTTTATCCTTACCAATCGGGGGAGAACGTAATTCGGACAGGGAGGTCTCCGGAAGAGCGAAATTGGAATGAGGAAACGGAACATTTCTATCATCAATATTTCGGCCCGGAATCCCAACTGACATGGGGCCTTTACGAACCCCAAACCAACTACGATTATGGTACGGGGACTTATGATTTTGGCCAGATTGCTTACTATGAGTCCTTGTTTAAGTACGAGTTTCCGGTGGTGTTGAACTATTCGGAGTTTGAGAATAAGACGCACCATCCCAATCTGAAGAAGAGATTGGAACAAGCATGGGAGAAGGGGAAAGTATTAGAGCTCACACTTCAGACTAATCGCGGATCTTCCGGCAATCAGGTGTATCAGGTTCTACAGGGAGAATATGATATGTTCCTTAGGGATTATGCCAACACGATCCGTGATTTTGGCCATCCGGTTTTGTTTCGACTGGCCAATGAAATGAACGGAGATTGGTGTCCTTATTCCGGGTATCACACTTCCAGAGATCCGGAGATTTATCGGGAGTTTTATCAGTATGTGTTCCGTATTTTTGAAGAAGCCGGCGTAGATAATGTGATATATATTTGGAATCCCAACTCGGAATCCTTCCCCGATTTCAAGTGGAATCATTCGTACCAGTATTATCCGGGAGATGCATATGTGGATGTGGTGGGGATGACAGCCTATAACACAGGGACATATTACTGGCAAGTAGGAGAGCGCTGGAGCACTTTTGAAGCCTTGTATGAAGATTTGTATCATGAATATAGTCATCAATTTGCAATGCCACTCATGATAACCGAGTTTGGTTCTGCCAGTGTAGGTGGAGATAAAAGTCAGTGGATAGAGGAGATGTTTGCTAAAATCTATGCTTTACCTGGAATTAAAATGGCCATTTGGTGGGATGGGAATGATTATGATGGAAATAGTATCTCCAGAAACTATACCATAGACGAAACCCCGGAGATTTTAGACACTTTCCGAAATCATTTTGACCCGCCCTGGCATTGGAATGCCTTTGCATGATTTCGGTGTACATGATAAAGTAAAGGGGAAAGGTTCCAGGGAACCGGAAGGGGGTTCGAACAATGAAAAAACCCATCATGTTAATGATATTAGATGGCTTTGGACTGAATCCAAACACGAATGGAAATGCCATTGCCATGGCCCAGGCTCCCAATATAAAAAAATGGATGACGGAATACCCGAATACCAGTTTATCGGCTTCCGGCTTGGATGTTGGATTACCGGATGGTCAAATGGGGAATTCGGAAGTAGGACATCTGAATATAGGTGCCGGGCGAGTGGTGTATCAGGAATTGACGAAAATTAGCCAGCATATTCAGGAAGGCACCTTTTTTGAGAATCCTGTGCTGAGAGATTCCATGAGGAGTGCCAAAGAGAAGGGTGGAACGCTGCATCTTATGGGGCTGGTATCTGATGGAGGGGTGCACAGTCATTTGGAGCATTTGAAGGGACTCCTAAAAATGGCCCAACAGGAGGGAATCAAAGATTTGTCCATCGGCTGCTTTTTGGATGGCCGCGACGTACCACCTAGATCGGCCTTAGAATATTTAGATGAATTAAATCAGTATGTAGAGGAATTATCACTGGGACGAATCGGCTTCATATCAGGACGCTATTATGCCATGGATCGAGATCGACGCTGGGATAGGGTTCAGAAGGCCTACGATGGGCTGACTCTGGGAGAAGGTTTGCGTGCGACTGATTACCGGGAGGCTGTTCTAAAAGGATACGATCGAGGAGAGGATGATGAATTCATCATCCCTACCATACTGGATGGAGCCACCTCGGTATCTGACGGAGATAGTGTCATATTTTTTAATTTTCGACCGGATCGAGCAAGAGAATTGACACGTAGCTTTGTGGACCCGGCTTTTCATGGATTCTTTCGAAAGAAGACGTTCCAAGACTTGAATTTTGTGTGTATGTGCCAGTATGATGTGACCATGCCCAACGTATCGGTTGCTTATCCCCCGGAAGAAATCCGGAATACGTTAGGGGAGTATTTGGCGGAGAGTGGGCTACGTCAGCTTCGCATTGCCGAAACAGAAAAGTATGCCCATGTGACATTTTTCTTTAATGGGGGAGTGGAAGAACCCAATCCCATGGAAGACAGAGTTCTGATTCCATCTCCGAAAGTGGCCACTTATGATCTGCAACCGGAAATGAGTGCTTATTTGGTAAGAGACCGCGTAATAGAAGAAATAGAAAGAGATTATTACGATGTGATTATTCTAAACTATGCCAATGCGGATATGGTAGGACACACCGGAAAAATTCCGGCTGCTGTGAAGGCCATCGAGGCATTGGAAGAATGTGTTCCGCCGGTGCTAGAAAAGGTACTGGAAAAGGGAGGTCAGGTTTTAGTTACTGCCGATCATGGCAATGCAGACGAGATGCTGGATGAAGAAGGGAATGTGATGACGGCTCATTCGAAGAATCCGGTTCCTTTGGTTTATGTGGCAAGAGATAGAAAGAAATTAAGAGAAGGTGGTCGTCTTTGCGATTTGGCACCTACAATCCTTGCGCTATTGGGATTGGAGAAACCCGGGGAGATGACCGGAACCAGTTTGATTCAAGAGTAGGGGAAAGAGAATATTTTCATGGAGAAAAAGACCTTTTTAAAAGGGGCGGTAATTCTTGGGATTGCAGGATTGATGGTTCAGGTGTTTGGCGCATTTTTCCGAATTCCATTGGCCAACATCATCGGGCCTTCCGGCATGGGATACTACCAAACAGCGTATCCCATATATGTGTTTCTGTTGGTTTTTTCCACCAATGGTGCTCCGGCAGCCATATCTAAAATGACATCGGAACGACTGGCAATGGGCAGACTCAAAGATGCACATCAGGTTTTTAAGAAATCTTTTGTGCTGATGACGGGGGTAGGTTTTGTCGCCTTCGCGGCAGTATTCTTTGGAGCGGAAACCATCGTTTCAGCCGTGGGGGATCCCGGAGCGGTTATGGCCATGAAAGCCATTGCGCCAGCTCTTTTGGTGGTCCCGATTATGAGCGTATATCGGGGATATTTCCAAGGAATGCAAAACATGGGTCCTACGGCCACTTCACAACTACTCGAACAAGGTGTCCGAGTAGCGGTGGGCCTGACATTAGCCATTGTCTTAATGAAAGAAAGTGTGGCTTTTGCGGCGGCTGGTGCTACCTTCGGTACTTCCGTGGGGCCAGTGGCCGGAGTGCTGGTTTTGGCGGTGATATATGGCAGGCGAAGGCAAACTCTGTTGCAGCAACAGACGGAAGACGTTACCAGTCAGGGAGAGTCGTCTCGGAAAATTATGGGCACCCTTTTGTGGATTGCGGTACCTATTACCATTGGAGTATCCATTCTACCTATCATAAATCTCGGGGACTTGCTGGTGGTGATGAAGCGGCTGGAAGGTTCTGGGTTTTCCTTGGAGCAAGCCAATGTTTTATATGGACAGTTAACCGGTATGGCAGGACCGGTTATTAATATTCCTATGGCCCTGGCCCTTTCTATGGCCTTGTCTATGGTTCCGGCCATTGCCGCATCCAATGCAGCAGGGGATCGAGAATTCTTGAAAAAAAATGTGCAGCTAGGTTTCCGTACGGCCATGATAGTCGGTGTCCCATGTAGCTTTGGATTAATTATCTTGGCGGAGCCTATTATGACACTTTTATACCCGATGGAGATGGAGAGTGCGATATCCGCTTCCAATAGTTTGGCTTATTTGGCCATGGGGGTTATATTTCTCTGTGTGGCACAGACCATGGCCGGTACCCTACAAGGATTGGGTCGCCCCGGTATCGCTGTGATGGGATTAATGCTGGGTTTTTTGGTGAAGTTGATAGGCACATATTTCTTGACCGGCATACCTGAATTGAACATTGATGGTGCGGCCATTGCCAGTGCTTTGGCATATACCACGGTGGGAATATTTAATTTTTCGGCCGTGAAGGCATTGACGGGAATTCGTTTTGACAAAAACCTTACTATGCTAAAACCGCTACTGGCTGGATTAGTGATGTTCATAGCCGCCGGATTGGTGTATCGATTATTGGATGGATTCCTGGGGAATGCACTTGCCTGCTTGCTGGCAATTGCCATAGGGGCTGCCGTTTATGGAATCGTATTATTAAAAATAAAGGGTATTGATTCCGATGAAATCAAAGGGTTTCCAAAAGGGGAAAAAATTTGGAAGCTGCTTCGAAAAATCAAGTTGGTGAAATAGGGCATATTCAGAAAATTAGAACTTTGTGAAACCGTTGAAATAAGCCGGTTTCAACCTTGACAGGAAATTATCAGGGTGATATATTCAAGGTGTGCGTACAGCACAAAACAAACCTTTGATATATGTAACACATATGAAAGAAAAGAGGAGAAGAAAATGTCGAATTATGTTGATCGCTGCATTGAGCTGTGCAAAGAAAGAAATCCGGGAGAAGAAGAATTCCACCAGACGGTAGAAGAAGTTTTAGAATCCTTAAAGCCCGTCATGGAAAAACATCCGGAATACGAAGCAGCCGGCATTCTGGAAAGATTAACCGAGCCGGAAAGAGGAATTACATTCCGTGTGGTTTGGGTAGATGATGCCGGAAAAGTACAGGTTAACAAAGGATACCGATATCAGTTCAACAGCGCCATCGGACCTTACAAAGGTGGTATTCGATTTGCGCCCAATGTATATCCTGGAATTATTAAGTTTCTGGGGTTTGAGCAGATTTTCAAGAACAGTTTGACCGGGCTTCCCATTGGCGGAGGAAAAGGTGGAGCAGACTTCGATCCCACGGGGAAATCCGATGGGGAAGTGATGCGGTTTTGCCAGGCGTTCATGACTGAATTATATCGACATATTGGACCGGAAACCGACGTACCGGCTGGGGACTTGGGTGTAGGCGCTCGAGAAATCGGTTATATGTACGGGCAGTATCGAAAAATCGTAAACCGTTTTGAGGGTGTTCTCACCGGAAAAGGTCTGACTTGGGGCGGATTACACGGCAGAACAGAAGCAACCGGATATGGTATTGTATATTATGCCAATGCTATGCTGGAAGCCAATGGTGAGAAGTTGGCTGGAAAAACAGTAGCCATCTCTGGATTTGGGAACGTATCTTGGGGAACGGCTCTAAAGGCTACGGAGTTGGGTGCAAAGATCATCACTATTTCCGGACCCGATGGATATATTCTGGATGAGGCTGGAATTTGGGGAGAAAAGATTGACTACATGCTAGAGCTGCGAAGCTCCGGTAAAAATATATGTGCACCTTATGCTGAAAAATTCCCGGAAGCCAAGTTCTTTGCAGGCAAAAAGCCTTGGGAAGTGAAAGCAGACCTCTATATTCCATGTGCAACCCAGAATGAAATCAGAATTGAGGATGCTCAGACCATCGTTGCCAGTGGCGCGAAATTCGTCTGCGAGGGATCCAACATGTCTTCTACC
>CALFUG010000285.1 GCA_937928455.1 uncultured Clostridia bacterium | reverse complement strand
AGAATGACCAGAACCAAGAGTAGAGAGCTACTGATGCAGCTTCTCTTCCTTATGGAAGTTCAACAAGATTTTACGACAAGTGCAGCAGCGCGTTTTTACCGCGATCAAGAAATTATGGGTAATGAGTTTATGGACTCTTTATTCAATCATTATCTAGAAAACAATCAGGAAATTGATATTATCTTAGACCAATGTGCAGATAATTGGACAATACAGAGAATCAATAAAGTAGATCTTGCTATACTGAGATTGGCCACTGCAGAGCTGCTATTCATGAAGGATGTTCCTTCGGCTGTTATTATAAATGAAGCTGTAAATATGGCAAAGAAATATGGAATTGACGATTCCGGGAAATTTGTGAATGGTGTTTTAGGTTCCATTTATAAAAAGCACATAAAGGACGCATTGAAATGAAAATACCTTGTGTTCTTGGCATTGATACCAGCAACTATACCACTTCTCTGGCTATGGTAGACCGAGACGGAAATGTGTTAGAAGATCGAAGAAAGGGATTGCCTGTTTCCAACGGACAGAGGGGGTTGCGGCAATCCGATGCCGTATTTCATCACGTGGCTCAACTTCCGGAGTTGATGGAGGCTTTGAGGGAAAGATGGGGAACCTATCAATTAGCTGCTGTCGCTGCTTCTACGAAACCAAGGCCTCAATTGCATTCTTATATGCCATGCTTCCGTGTGGGAGAAAGCTTTGCCAGGGTATTGGCCAATGCATTGCTGGTTCCATTTTATGGGTTTTCTCATCAAGAAGGTCACATTTCTGCCGTATGGATGAATAGCAATTTTCAATCAAAACCTTTTTTAGCCATTCATATGTCAGGAGGCACTACAGAAATTCTTCGTGTGGATGGAGAGTTGGCATTGCTAGGGGGAACCAAAGATATTTCTTATGGCCAAGTATTAGACCGTGTGGGGGTAAAGATGGGAATGGCATTTCCTTGTGGGCGTATGTTGGACGAATTGGCCATGGGGGAAAAGGAGGGGATTGGGAAGTTGTCACCTGTTTCGTTGAAAGAGGGCTCACTCAATCTATCCGGACTGGAGACTCAGGCCATGCGGATACTGGAAGAGATTCAAAATAAAGAGAACCCCTCCCAACGGGAACATATGTATGGCCGGCTTATTTACGAAATATTCCAGCGGTTCGAGGAATCCCTAGTAGCTTGGATTCAATATTGGGTGAAGATAACCGGAATTCACAACCTTCTGTTGGCGGGGGGAGTATCCTCCAGCAAATATATTCGACAGGGTTTGAATCGTGCCTTTTCAGGTACGGATATTCTGTTGGAGTTTGGAGATGAATCTTTGTCTAGCGATAATGCCATAGGCATTGCGTATTTGGGAAGGAGCAAGGAGTGGCCGGAAAACCCATCACCGTTTCACAATTAAATCACTATATTAACCGGGTACTGGTTACAGATTCATTGCTCGTGGATGTTCTTGTAACGGGAGAAGTGTCGGGGACCAAAATACATACTTCAGGCCATACTTATTTCACTTTAAAAGACAAAACCAGCAAGATCAATTGTTTTTTTTCGTCCTATATCGCCCAAAAATCCCAAATACTCCCCCAGGACGGAATGGAGATGTGGGTAAGAGGTCAGATTAGCGTATATGAAGCCGGTGGTTATTACAGCATTCATGTGAAGGAACTGATAGGGGCTGGAGAGGGAGATTTGGCGGTTGCTTTCCAGCAATTAAAAGAAAAACTGGAAAAGGAAGGGCTATTTTCCGTAGCGCATAAGATAAAGCTTCCCGTTTTTCCCGTAGAGATTGCAGTGATAACGTCGGAAACCGGAGCTGCCATCCAGGACATTCTTTCCATTTTGACTTCACGGAACCCCGGTTTAACCATTCGAGTCTTTCCCAGTCTGGTTCAAGGGGAGCAAGCTCCTGTGCAACTGATACGACAATTAAAACGAGTGCAGGAATTGTTTCCGGATACAGATGTGATTATTTTAGGCAGGGGGGGAGGTTCATTAGAAGACTTGTGGGCCTTTAATAATGAGAACTTGGCAAGGGCCATTTATGAGTGTCCCATACCCATTATATCTGCCGTAGGACATGAAACCGACTTCACCATTTCAGATTTCGTAGCGGATGCTCGTGCGGAAACCCCTTCAGCAGCTGCTGTGATAGCCGTTCCCAATATTACGGAATGGAAAGACAGGCTCCTTTATTTGGGAAGGGAATTGCAGAAGGAGATGGTTAATCGAATTCAGCAGAAGACTCTTGAGCTAAAAGGCTATCAATGGGAGCATTTATATAGAATTCTAGTTCAAAGAATGGAAGATGAGCACAAAGGGATTGAAAAAACAATGCAATCCATGGGGAGAGACCTGGATAATCAATTTATACAGTATCAAATGAAGGTGGATGAGCTGTATGAAAAAATGGATTTAACGAAGCGATGGAGTTTACACTCGATGAAGTGTCAACATGTTCATGTGCAATTACGGGAACGAATGGAAACCACCTTAAGAGATAAAAGAAGGAGCTTGGCAACATTGTGGAAGACCATGGAGGACTTGGATCCGTTTCAAATTATGGAGCGCGGATATGGAATTCTTCTGAATAGTGAAGGTAAATCCGTGAACTCCGTCATGACTTTACAAACGGGAGAAGCGGTTTCATTCATTTTAAAGGATGGGAATGCGGAAGCAGAAATCAAATCGATAAAGGAGAAGAATCATGGGTGAGAAAAAGCGAACATTTGAAGAAGAGATGGCGCTACTTGAAAAATGTGCGGAACGCTTAAGAGATGAAGATGTTCCTTTGGAGGAGGCGATTCAAAGCTTTGAAGAAGGGATTAAACATTACAAAAAGTGCAACGAAATATTAACGGAAGCTAAGGAAAAGATTGAAACCTATAAAGAGTAAAGAGCTTGGAGGGAAGAAGCATGTATGAGATGACCTATTCAGATTACAAAGCCTTTTTAGAAGACCACTTGTTGGATTGCCTACCGGAAATTGATCCAAAAAGTATCACATTGTATGAGGCGATGAAGTATAGTTTGACGGCGGGGGGAAAAAGACTTCGACCAATCTTACTATTGGCCACGTGTGAATTTTGCGGAGGTGACATAAAGACGGCTTTGCCATATGCATTGGCTATCGAATATATCCATACGTATAGTTTAATCCACGATGATTTGCCGGCTATGGATAATGATGATTTACGCAGAGGGGTTCCCACCAATCATAAAGTATATGGGGAAGCTATGGCTATATTGGCAGGAGACGGCCTTTTGAATACCGCCTTCGAAGCCATGAATAAGGATATGCTACTATATTTTGATGAGGCTTCTTGTTTGAAATGCCGCGTGAAAGCTTCCTACGAAATAGCGAAAGGCGCTGGATGTAGAGGAATGGTAGCTGGCCAGGTGGCCGATATCGAGGTGGTATCCAAAAATGCTTGTGGGGAGCTGTTGGATTACATTCATGTCAACAAAACAGGCGCACTCATTATGGCAGCCATTCGGGCGGGCGCCCATTTGGGAAATGCGGATGAAGAAACGCTTCGTATTTTTTCGGATTACGGTGAGCTTGTGGGGTTGGCATATCAGATTACGGACGATATTCTCGATGTGGAGGGAGACGAATCGGTAATGGGAAAAGAGGCGGGTCATGACGAGAAGACCAGCAAATGTACCTACGTAACCATTAATGGGTTAGAAAAAAGTAAAGCCAAGGTAAAGGAATTGACAGAAAGCGCATTGGAATTAATGAAACCTTATTATGATAATGCGGAGTTTTTTAATACATTAGCAATCGACTTGCAAAATCGGGTGGAATAGGGAGCATACAGCATGAAAAGAACATTACCGGAATATGATTTTCCGGCGGACTTAAAAAAAATGAATCTGGATGAACTTGAACTTCTCTCTTATGAAATTCGGGATTTTTTGCTGGAAAAAGTGTCCAAAACCGGAGGCCACCTGGCCGCTAATTTAGGGGTGGTGGAGCTATCTATTGCTTTGCATAAATTTTATAATAGTCCGTCCGACCATATTATTTGGGATGTAGGGCATCAGTCTTATATTCACAAAATATTAACAGGCAGAGCTTGTCGATTTGATACTTTACGCCAAATGAATGGCCTGAGTGGATTTCCAAAGTGCGAAGAAAGTCCCCATGATATTTTCGAAACCGGGCATTCCAGTACATCGGTAGCGGCAGCTTTCGGTTTGGCAACTGCGAGAGATTTAAAGGGGGAAACCCATAAAGTAATTGCAGTGATAGGAGATGGTGCGCTGACCAGTGGTCTGGCATATGAAGGTTTCAATAATGCGGGAGGAAAGGATACGGATTTAACGGTCATCCTCAACGACAACAATATGTCGATATCTCGTAATGTGGGGGGCATGTCACAGCATCTTAGCAAATTGAGAACTAGCCAAGGGTACTTGGAGTTTAAAAAGCATCTGAAGAATACATTGACACATATACCTGCTGTTGGAGAGGGTTTGTACAGCGGATTGGAAAGTATAAAGGATTCTATCAAATATGCTGTGATAAACGATGCCGCTATTTTTGAAGCGCTGGGATTCAAGTATTTAGGTCCGATTGATGGTCATCGAATCGGAGATTTATTGGAAGCCTTTGAAATTGCAGAACAAATAGAAGGGCCAAAGTTGATTCATATTTTGACACAAAAGGGGAAAGGGTATAAGAATGCGGAGTTGGATCCCAATAAATTTCACGGGATTGCGCCCTTTGAGAGAGAAACCGGAAATGTGCTGACTTCGATAAGTCATCCCAGTTATTCCCATGTATTTGGAGAGACGCTACAGCAGATGGCGGATAAGGATTCCCGCATCGTTGCAGTTTATGCCGCCATGCTAGAGGGAACAGGATTGCAGGGATTTCAAAAAGCCTATCCGAAAAGAACCTTTGATGTAGGCATTGCTGAAGGCGGTGCCGTTACCTATGCGGCCGGACTGGCCAAGGGTGGATTGCGGCCTTTTGTAGCCATCTATTCTACCTTTTTACAGCGAAGCTACGACATGATTATGATGGACGTGTGTATGCAGAATTTACCAGTGGTGTTTTGCCTGGATCGAGCCGGAATTGTGGGGAATGATGGAGAAACACACCATGGTATATTTGACCTTTCCTACTTGAGTCATATGCCGAATCTAACAATCATGAGTCCCAGAAATGGGCAGGAACTGCAATCCATGTTGAAGTATTCTCTGACATTGCCGGGACCTTCTGCTATACGTTATCCGCGAGGAGAATCCTCTGGAAGCAATACAACGGAAGTGAAAGGATATGAATCGGGTATTTCTATTCTAAAAAATGGTAGCGATGTCGGCTTATATGGAGTGGGAATCATGGCAGAAATCGCTTATGAAGTGGGATTGAAACTGGAGAAAAAAGGGATTTCTGCTCAAGTAGTGGATCCGCGTTTCGTCAAACCTCTTCGAGAAGAAGAATTATTAGAAACAGTTTGTTATAACAAAATAGTCACCATAGAAGATAACGTAGTATCCGGAGGTTTTGGCCAAGGGTTTCAATTACTCCTATCTCAGCACAAAAAAACTCCACCGGAAATGCTTATATTGGGTTGGCCGGTCCAGTTTATTGAGCAAGGATCTCAGAAAGAGCTGTATGAGAAATATGGTCTGGATGAAAAGGGCATTTTAGAGAGGGTGGAGCGTTTTGTCAAAGGTTAGATTAGATGTTCTGTTGGTGGATAAAGGTCTGTTTCCATCCCGCGAAAAAGCAAAGGGCGCCATTATGGCCGGAACTGTTTATATCAGCGGCCAAAAGGTGGATAAAGCCGGGACGTTGATCCCCGAAGAAGCTGCCATCTCCGTCAAAGAGGATGCGTGTCCTTACGTCAGTCGCGGCGGGTTGAAATTGGAAAAGGCATTTGTTACTTTTTCTTTACATTTGCAGGATAAGGTTTGTATGGATATTGGGGCTTCCACCGGAGGGTTCACAGACTTTATGCTGAAACATGGCGCACGAAAGGTATACTGTGTGGATGTGGGATATGGGCAACTGCATTATCGATTGCGTAATGATCATCGAGTCATCAACATGGAGCGAACAAACATCCGATATGTAAAACCGGAGGATATACCGGAACCAATGGATTTCATTTCTATTGATGTTTCTTTTATCAGTTTAGAGTTGGTTTTACCGGTAGCTTACCAGTTGTTAAAAAATGAAGGGCAGTTAGTTTGTTTAATAAAACCCCAATTTGAGGCGGGGAAAGAACAAGTAGGCAAAGGGGGCATCGTGAAGGATGGCCATATCCATGAAAAAGTAATTAAAAAGGTGATAGACACGGCAACAGAAGAGGGTTTCCGTGTAGAGGGCCTCACTTATTCACCGGTAAAAGGGGCAAAGGGAAACATAGAGTATTTGTTATGGTTACGTAAAACGGAGACAAAATGGGTAAATACAGTGCTTGTGTCTATTGAAGATATTATAGGGCAAGCCAAGGATAATCTTCGTTGAGAGGTAGGGGGGAGCAAAATGAAATTAGCGGAAAGAATGAATCGAATCGACTACTCGCCGATTCGAAAATACCATCCATACGCAGTGGAGGCAAAGAAACAAGGGAAAAAAATATATCATTTTAATATTGGGCAGCCGGATGTTATTACACCGGAGGTTTTTATGGAATGTGTCAGAGGATATCATGAGCCGGTCTTGGAATATATGCCCTCCCAAGGCATACCTGAATTAATACATGCCGTAAGAGATTATTACAAGCGTTACAACATGAATTTTAATGAAGAGGATATATTTATTACGAATGGTGGAAGTGAAGCACTGTGCTTTATTTTTGCCAGCATTTTAAACGACGGAGATGAAGTTTTGGTACCAGAGCCTTTTTATACCAATTATCAAATATTCACCTCCTATTTTGAGGGCAATATCGTTCCTATTCCATCCCAT
This sequence comes from uncultured Clostridia bacterium, assembly GCA_937928455.1. Taxonomy (GTDB): domain Bacteria; phylum Bacillota; class Clostridia; order Peptostreptococcales; family Anaerovoracaceae; genus JAAZGD01. The sequence goes on along the minus strand of CALFUG010000285.1, from coordinate 4,073 downwards.
GCGGAGGAAGGATATCATTACGCGTCACGTGAAAAAATTGAAAAGGAAATCACTTCAAAAACAAAAGTGATTCTGATAAATAGTCCATGCAATCCCACTGGAAACGTATTGACAGGCCAGGAAATGGAAATGATATTACAGGTGGCCAAGGAACACGGTCTTTATGTGATAACCGATGAAGTGTATCGTGAATTTGTTTATGATGGAGAACCTCTCAGCAGCTTTGGTCAACATATGAACGGGTTTGAAGACCATTTAATTATTGTAGATAGTATCTCGAAAAGGTTCAGTGCATGTGGTGCACGAATAGGTACCATTTTAACGAAAAATGCAGAAATAAAAAATGCGGTTTTAAAACTGGCACAAGCTCGTCTATCGGTGCCTACCCTGGAGCAGTTTGGGGCAGCATCATTGTACCAATTGACAGATGAGTATTTTAATCAGGTTCGTGATGAGTATCAGAGACGTAGGGATATCGTTTTTCAAGAAATTATGAAAATCCCGGATGTGATTTGCGATAAACCAAAAGGCTCCTTTTACATTACGGTGAAGTTACCCATAGACAATGCCCATGATTTTCAGATATTCATGCTGACAGAATTTGAAGATCGTGGAGAAACCATTATGTTTGCACCGGTGGAAGGTTTTTATGCTACCCCGGGAAGAGGAAGAAAAGAAATTCGCATTGCCTATGTATTAAAAGAAGAGAGTCTCATCCGCGGAATGGAGTTGTTACGACTCGGACTGGCAGCTTATATAAAAAAACAACAAAATCAGAGGTAAACCCCGATGGCAAAATCCCCTATGATGAAGCAATATATGGAAATCAAGGAGCAATATATGGATTGCATCCTGTTTTTCCGGCTGGGAGATTTTTATGAGATGTTTTATGAAGATGCCATTTCCGCTTCTAAGGAATTAGAGTTGGTTTTGACAGGGAAACAGTGCGGCGAGGAAGAAAGAGCCCCTATGTGTGGGGTGCCTTATCATGCTGCGGAAAATTATATTGCCAAGCTAGTGGATCGAGGATATAAAGTGGCGGTGTGTGAGCAGATGGAAGACCCTGCTACTTCAAAAGGTATCGTTCGCCGGGAGGTGGTGCAGGTAATCACCCCGGGTACTGTAGTATCTTCTTCAATGCTAGCTGAAAAATCTAATAATTATTTGGCATCATGTTACTTTGGGAATCATGAAGTAGGCTTGGTCCATGCAGACATATCCACCGGAGAAATCTTTGCCACACGAATCACCGGAGATTTTATAAAAGAGTGGCTTCTCAATGAGCTGATAAAAATATCTCCCAAAGAAATCATTATGGGAGGTTCTTATGAGGGAAAACTGGAACAGGAAGAAGTCCGTGAATGGACAGGTGCCTATGTTCACAATGGAGAAAGAAATACGGTACATAAGGGGAATATGGAGGACGTATTGGCTTTACAGTTTCCCCAAGGGCTTACCTCCATGGGGCTTACCCCAAAGGGCGCCGATACGTATGCTTTGGGACTCTTATTATCCTATGTGAAAGAAAATCATAAAACGGGTTTATCTCATATGGGTCAGGTGAAGACATACGGTTTACATCATCATATGGCATTGGACAAGGCCACCATTCGAAACTTAGAGTTGACGGAAACAATATTTGATAAAACGGTTCAGGGGTCTTTGTTGGGGGTTTTGGATCGCTGCCATACTGCAATGGGATCCAGAAAACTTAAGAGATGGTTAATGGAACCTTTAAACGGGTTGGAGGAAATCCAGAAAAGATTAGACGGAGTAGAGACACTGTTTCGTCAGGTAATTTTAAGAAATAATCTGAAGGAATATCTGAAAGGAATTTATGATTTGGAACGTTTGGCAGGGCGTATTGGGATGGGTCATGCCAATGGTAGAGATTTATTAGCTTTGGCTCAGTCCATACTACATTTACCGGATATCAAGTGGGAATTGATGGATCAAGAGAACCATTTACTACGAGAATTGGGAGAAAAAATGGACCCTTTAGAAGAAGTTTTTCTTCTGATAGACCGAGCGATTCGTGAGGATTGCCCCATTACCTTAAAGGAAGGCGGCTTACTTCAAGAGAAATACTCACAGGAGTTAGACCAGTTAAAGGAATCCATTAAGGAAGGACAACAATGGATAGCGTCTTTGGAAAGCCAGGAGCGAGAACGAACGGGAATCAAAAATTTAAAAGTTGGGTTCAATAAAGTGTTTGGTTACTATCTAGAAGTAACCAAATCCTACTACGATGCCATTCCTGCAGATTATATCCGGAAACAGACATTGGTAAACGGGGAGCGGTTCATCACTCCGCAATTGAAGGAAATGGAATCCGTAGTACTGGGGGCCGAAGCAAAAATCAATGAGTTGGAATATAATTTATTTGTAGAGATACGGGAGCACATAGAAAAATTCATACCCGTGATTCAAAAAACGGCGGAAGCCATTAGCAGTTTGGATGTGGTTTGCGCCTTTGCCGAAGTGGCTACCCGACAAAATTATGTGAAACCTAAGGTGACGGAAGAGGATACGATAGTCATTCGTAAAGGGAGGCACCCCGTCATTGAGAACACTTTGAAGACGGAAATATTTGTGCCAAATGATACGTACTTGGATCGCAAAGAAGATGCGTTGCTATTACTGACTGGCCCGAATATGAGCGGAAAATCCACTTATATGAGACAGGTAGCATTGATTGTTTTGATGGCACAGGCAGGTAGTTATGTTCCGGCAGAAAGTGCTGAAATCGGCATTTGTGATCGGATTTTTACTCGAATTGGTGCGTCTGACAATCTTAGCCAGGGACAAAGCACCTTCTTTGTTGAGATGAGCGAGCTGGCTTATATACTCAACAATGCCACAGCACGAAGTTTAATTGTACTGGACGAAATCGGGCGTGGTACCAGTACCTACGATGGGCTTTCTATCGCCTGGGCGGTAGCAGAGTATTTGATGGAAGACGGTCTGAAAACTCGAACATTATTTGCCACCCATTATCATGAAATGACGGCACTAGAGGGACATCTAAATGGCTTTCGTAACCTGAATGTGGAAGTAAAAGAAGAGGCAGGAACCATTATCTTTCTCCATAGCATTGGATATGGAAGTACAAGCCGAAGTTATGGCATTCATGTTGCAGAACTAGCGGGAGTGCCCAAACGCCTCTTGAGTCGAGCCACCGAGAAGTTGAAGGAACTGGAAAAATTCTAAGGTGTGAAGGAGTGATGGGCTATGATTCAACTGCTGGATAAATCGATTTCTGACAAAATCGCTGCCGGAGAAGTGGTAGAAAGACCTCTGAGTATCGTCAAGGAGTTATTGGAAAATTCCATTGATGCAGGCGCAGATTCCATTCTTGTGGAAATTCGTCAAGGTGGGAAGAAAAGTATCAAAGTCAGCGACAACGGTACGGGTATTGATCCCTATGAGATAGAATTGGCTTTTGCACGCCATGCCACCAGTAAAATAGCTAGAGAGGAAGATTTGTATGCCATCAAAACTTTGGGATTTCGGGGAGAGGCTTTGTCCAGCATTGCCGCTGTCTCCAAAGTGGAGGTATTGACCCGCACGGCTGATTCTGCAACCGGAGCCAAGGTGAGTCTAGAGGGAGGAGTCATAACAGATATTCAACCGGTGGGTTGCCCATTGGGAACTACTATGGTAGTAACGGATCTTTTTTTTAACACACCTGCGCGGCTAAAATTCATGAAGGGGGATAGTTCCGAAAGCACACCCATTATCGAGTTTGTGTCTCAAATGGCATTGGCCTATTCCCATATTAAGTTTCGCCTGATTAACAACGATCAAATGGTGTTTTCTTCCAATGGAGAAGGGGATGTGATTCAAACCATTGCAACCCTTTATGGGAAGGAAACAGCTGAGAATCTCGTCTACTTTTCACAAAGTGAAGGAAATGGGTTTGTGGATGGATATGTATCGAATTTAAATATCAGCAAACCAAACCGCCGATATCAAGTCTTTTTTGTGAATGGAAGAGCGGTTGAGAGCCGAGTACTTCAAGAATCCATTTCAAAAGCGTACGATGAACGCTTACCCAACGGCAGACATCCAGC
>CALFUG010000284.1 GCA_937928455.1 uncultured Clostridia bacterium | reverse complement strand
GTGAAGAAAACCATCACGGTGGGCATGCTTCTGGATTGCAAGAAAAAATCGCCTACGGTGGGCAGAGAATTGGCTCTTGCTACTTCCGCCAGTACCAAAGGGACGAAGGTGAAAACAAAGATAACCATCAATACTGAAGTGGATAGTTCCATGGGTTTATTTTACCATAATTCATCGGGGAAATGAAAAGCTTTATGGGGATGTGAATAGATTTACGGCGCGATTTTCGGTATAATAAGACCATGGGAATGCTATCGGTTGTTTTTATGGCCTTTGTAGGGTTTACCCTCCTCATGGCCGGTTTATATTTTTATCTTTTCGCAAGGAGCCAGGAACGGTTTATTCAGTATTGGGGGCTTTGCTGGGTTTTCTATTCCCTCAGCCTTCTTTTTTTGATTTTGGGAGAAAATCTGCAGCAGTCCCGGCCTTTTGAAATTCGAAAAGTTTTTGATGTGTTAAATATACTATTCTTGCTGTTTGGGGTGTATTCCTTCTCCAACCGGAGGATTCCCGGCTATTGGATGCGCTTTACCCTTTACCTGATGATTTGGGTGGCGATTTCTGTTGTTTATGAATTTCAAATTATGGCCATATATCTTCCCCTTTCCATGTTTCAATTGGCCATTACTACGTGGCTGATAGTGATTATCTTTTGTCATTGGGAAATGAAGCCCTTGCAGAAATGGATGGCCTTGGTAGTCTTTCTATTATGGGGATATGGAAAGGCCATCGCCTCTCTTTATGAGGGATATTTCAGTGGTAGTTCCAGCCTTTATCTGGCAGAAATTATTTTGTCCAATGTGTTAAACTTTATCATATTTATCCTTTACCTGGAGAGAACCACCGAACGTATGGGATTTGCGGAGAAAATCTTCAAGATGTTAGCGGAAAATGCGTCCGATGTTATTTTCATATACAGTTTTCAACCCTCTCCCAGCTTCAGTTATATTACTCCGTCCGTGGAGCGTATGTTGGGGTATACTCCCCAGGATTTCTATGGCGATGCCCGATTTTATTTGAACATTGTAGATTCTCCGGAAGTGGATCGAATTCAGGCATTATTTAATCCCATGGAATTTCCGGGAGAAGATGCAGAACCCAAATTATTCCGACTTCTTCATAAGAATACCGTGCCAATATGGGGAGAGTTCAAAAGAACATGGATTTATGAAAATGGAGAGCCAGTGGCCATGGAAGGAATCCTCCGGGATGTAACCACCACCAAAGCCGCAGAGGAACAGCTTTTGGCATCTAAAAATTCTCGGGAACAACTATTGTCTTATATTTCCCACGAACTGAAAACACCGGTAACATCCATACTGGGATATATTACCGCTTTACAGGACGGGACCCTGGAAAAGCCGGAAGACCGGGATGCCGCCTTGGATACCATCTTTCATAAAACCCTGACGTTGGAAAACCTGATTTTGGATTTGTTTCAATTGTCCAAGCTGGAAACCAAACAATTCAGCTTTCAATTTTCCTTAATGGGCGCGGAAGAATTGGTGGAAGAGTTGGTAAAGAATTATGGATTAGATGTTCGAAACGCCGGAATGCAGTTGGCACTTTCCAGAGACCGAAAGGAATTATCCAAACACAATGTGATTGTGGACAATCAGAGAATGGGGCAGGTGTTCAACAATATCCTGCAAAATGCCATTCGGTATTCGAAACCGGGAGACATCATTCAAGTGAAATTTTTTATTCATCAGAACCGGGAGCAGTTGATTTTCTCCATTAGTGATAAGGGCCCGGGAATACCGGAGGGGGAAAGGGACCAAATTTTTCAAAGGTTTTACAAGGGTTCAAACCCCGGGACTTGGAAGGATTCCGCTAATAGTGGCCTGGGGCTCACCATCTGCAAGGAAATTGTTGAGGCCCATCAGGGCACCATTGAGGTTAAGAGTAGTGTGGGGAGGGGAAGCACCTTTGTCGTTGCAATTCCCCTATATCCCGATTAGAATGAAGAGAGAGCCAAGGAGGAATACATGGCCGGAGAAAAAATACTGATTGTGGATGATGAAAAAGCCATTAACGACTTAGTGGTTTCCTACCTTCAAAAAGAAGGCTTTAGCCCCTTTTCCGCTTATACCGGAAAAGAAGCATTGGAGATTTTGGAAAAGGAAAAGCCGGATTTTGTAGTGCTGGATATTATGCTGCCGGATATTGATGGCAATGCGTTATGTTTGGAAATTCGTAAACGTAGTGAAGTGGGCATACTATTTCTGAGCTGTCGAGGAGAGGAAATGGACAAAATCATCGCTCTTTCGGCGGGCGGAGATGATTATATGACCAAGCCATTTATGCCCGGTGAGTTGGTGGCAAGAATCAAAGCCCATTTGCGTCGGCACCAATCCATGGCATTCAATACAGGGAATGATGAGGAGATATATTCATACCCCAAGCTTACGGTGAATCTGACAACCCGGGAAGTATTGGTAGACGGCCAAGAGGTGTTTTTGACCGCCAAGGAATTTGATCTTCTTCGCTTGTTTGTGGAGAATCCGCGGCGTGTTTTCAGTGCAGAGCAGTTGTTTGAATTGGCTTGGCAAACCAGTAGTTTGGCGGGAGATTCCCGCACGGTGATGGTCTATATTAGCACCTTACGAAAGAAAATTGAACCAGAGGCTGACAGCCCCAAGTACATTCTCAACATTCGAGGGGTGGGATACAAGTTCAATCATCAGCTGATGCGGGAACAGGGAGGAGAACCTCGTGGTTAAGCTGACAAAAAAGATGATTGTGATTCGGATATTAATAGTGGGAGGAATGGTGGCGCTTTTTGG
>CALFUG010000283.1 GCA_937928455.1 uncultured Clostridia bacterium | reverse complement strand
CCACCGAACAAGGGCCTGCCATCACCGTTAAAGCCCCCTCCCCTATCTGGTGCTTTCCTACGGTTATATGAGTGGGTGCCGGATGATGGGTTCGACTTGCCAGAGGATAGGGTTCTTGAATGGTTCGAACTCCTTTCACAAAAGAAAGCCCTCGAAACTGATTGGGGTCCAATCCGCTGGTATCTCCCAGGATTCCCAGCAATGTCACCCCATCTCCTTGAATAAAGTGGTAGGTAAACCCTTGGACAGTTAGTTGGTCCAACAGCCTTTCCAATCCGTCTTTATCCGGGTGATTTTCTAAAATTAATATCATTTCTCTTCTCCCTTCTCATCCTGCCAGGAGAGAGTCTCCTCTGAATATTTCCGATAGAGAGGTTCTCTATGGCGCGCCATCTCTTCCAACGTTGCCAGATCTTTGGATAGAGGCCGGCCATCCCGAGCTAATGCCTCCAAAGGTCTCTTTACCCAAATGACTTTTCCGTTTTGGCGAAGAGCATCCATAGCCTTCTGTTGCAACACCATGCCTCCTCCCGTGGCGATGACCTGTCCCGTTTTTTTACCGACTTCCTCTGCCACCTCTCGCTCCCACCTTCGAAATAGTCCTTCCCCTCCTTCGAGAAAAATCTGGGGTATGGTTTTTCCGGATCTTTGTTCTATTAAAGAATCTGTGTCCACCCTTGTTTTCCCCGAGGCAATGGCCAGAGCTTTCCCCCGAGTGGTTTTTCCAGATCCCGGCATGCCAATTAAAACAATGTTCAACAGTTTCTCGGTAAGGTGACTTAGAATTTCTTCGGTCCAATCTTCCACGTTTTTTTCCTGGGGTAGTTTGCCACTCAGGAAGATTTCGGCACCTCGTACTGCTTGCGCCACCAACATGGAAAGTCCGTTGCCCGTCACCAAACCCCGGTCTCTTCCTTGGAGTAAAAGAGAAGTGGCCAATGGATTATATATCACATCGAAAATAGCCTCCAGGGCTGGAAAATCATCCAAACTCACCAAAGTTTCTCCGTTTTTCGGAAACATCCCTACCGGCGTGGCATTGATAATAACCTCTGCTTGAGGCCAACCTTGGTCATAGGACACTTTTTCCACATTGCCTTGGGCTTGACCTTGTGGTCTTCGAGATGCTACCCGTACCTGGGCGGCCCCTAACTGGCCTACACCATGAACCACCGTACGGCCGGTTGCTCCGTCTCCCAACACCAAAACTTTTTTCCCCGCCAAGGAAATGCCGGCGCGTCGTACCATATACATAAACCCAAATAGGTCGGTATTATGGGCCATCAGCATGCCATTTTCATCCTTCACCAGGAGATTGGCCGAGCGAAGAAGCGCTACCTCGGGCGTCATTTCCGAAGCAAACGCTAGCACCGCCTCTTTATATGGAATGGTTACCATGGCACCGTCAAAGTTTCTTTCTTGAAGAAATTCTGTCAATTCCTTCGATGTTTTTTCCCACATGCCAAAGGAATATGCCCCTAGAAGTTGGTGAATTTCCCTGGAATAGCTATGAGCCAGGGATTTTCCCAGAAGACCGTATTTCTTTTCTTCCTCTATACATTTACCCTTCATAGCACATTTTTCCTTCCTTCGCTATTCGGTAGTGCTTAATATTTCTCGGTTTTTCTCCACCTGGCTTACCTTCATATCTTCCGCTTCTTCCGGAGAAATTTCCTCCAATAACCCCAGTATAGTGGGGCCCAGATAGATGGTTTCTAAAATCTCCCCATGTAGAGATATTTTACTGAAAGGAGTGAAATTTTCTCCTTTGATATAGTACTCTTTCCCAATTTTAACCACCTCTTCGATTCGGATGGGATATATCCCCATGGCCAACGATGTGGGATCAAATGGATTTACTCCTCCGTAAATATAGTGCTTTCCGTACAACATATCATATGCCAATTGCTCCAGTTGCTGCATATAATCCGGGTCCTCTTTGTGATTTTGATGGTATGTCATCAGCGTGCCTTGTTGAATCTTTACCTTACCCAATACCTCCGCCGCCAACTGATATGCATGGAGAGTTTTCTCTTCTTTGGGAAGCCAGTAGTTCGACCAGATAACATATTCCGTGGCATAAAGATTCCCGGTGGTCAAGTCCTCTTCCGTAAAGTCGATGGCCGGAAGATGGTCTCCATAAAAAACCACGATAGCCCGCTCCCCTTGTCGGGAAAGCTGCTGAATTAAATCTCCAACAAATTGATCCATACTGTAAAGCAGGTTGGCGTAGTATTCATACTGCCATTTCTGCTCCTCCGATGGGGCTTCGGTAACGGTAATTTCCGGATCCATAAGAATCTGATTGTCCGGATAGGCGCCGTGGCCTTCCACACTGATGGCATACACAAAATCCTCTTCTTCCGTAGATTCCAAGGCATCCATAATATAATGAATTAATACCTGATCTCTCGCCCAGTTTTTCGGGGTCTTTACCACATTATTCATGTACTCCAGGCTGGTAAAGGTGTCAAACCCCAATTGGGCAAATACTTTGTTTCGTCCATAAAAGGCGCCTCGGTGATTGTGGAGAGCATGGGTATTGAATCCAATGCTTTTTAGGTCATAGGCCACCGTCTCCAAAGTAGTTTCCAACAAGATGGATTTATAGGGGTACTCTCCCGGGCCAAAACTTTTTACACTGATTCCACTTAACACTTCAAATTCTGTATTGGCAGTGCCGGCCCCCACAGAAGGTACCATCAACATTCCGTTGGAGTACCTCTCCTTCAACTTCCGAAAATTGGGGATGGGGTCCTGAGAGAAAGACACATCTTCAAACCATGTGGGGTCTGCAAAGGATTCCAACTGAACCATAATGATGTTGGGGTGCTTTTTTCCGTCATCTTCCGGGGGCCACACCATCACCTGATCTTCCCCCAGCTCTTCCGCGGTAAAAATCAGTTGATAGTAATCTTCCGTATAGCCGGTAGGTTTGGTAATTCCTGTGTTCAGCCATGTGTTGATAAAGCAGTACGGAAATCCATAGTCCCGATAGGCATATGCCAGGTTCCCGAAATAAGTATCCACCAAACCGGCCCGAATCCCCATACCGGACACACCGAAGGTACCAAACACAATCACCAGAAACAAGGCCACCACCTTTCGATAAGGAACCTTGTCACTTTTCGGGCCTTTAAACCAAAACAATACCACCCCGATAAGAATAAATACCAACAAAACACCACTGGCAATCAGGGCTTCCTTGGATAAATAATTGGTGGCGATGGTCAGACCATCTTGCCAATTGGCCAAGTCCTTGGTGGTAAACGGAGTCATTCGATTGGATAAGATAACACCGTTTACTGTTCCCAATATCATCCATACCAAAGAAATAAACAAATACACCAAAACCTTTCGCCGAAACAGAATCCCCGGAGAAAGGGTGCCAAATATTATTAACGTATTGTAAAGAAAGACCAGTGGCTTATCGAAAATAAAGTCCATCCCGGGCAATATGCCCTGTCTGGCCATGGCTTCAATGTAGTAGTTTAGAAAGAATGCTAAAATCACAGGAACCCACAAGCTGTCCCTGATGTTTTTTTGGTAAAAAGCCATCCATGGATATTTCGAATATGTTTCGTTTTCTTTTAATGTCATGAAAGAGTTTTCCTTACAATTTGAGAGAGTCCCACATATTCATCCAGGGACAAGGTCTCTCCTCTTCTATTTTCCTGAATCCCGGCAGTTCCCAACAGGGATTTTATCTCTTCCTTGGACAGCCCAAACACACCGGTCAATGCATTGAGTAGTGTTTTTCGCCGTTTCCCAAAGGCCGCCTTAATCAGTCCAAAAAGAACCGCTTCTTCCACTTCCGGATATAGCGGTTGGGGGTGGATTCTTATTTGAACCACCGTGGAATCCACTTTTGGTTGAGGCACAAATACTTCTTTGGG
>CALFUG010000282.1 GCA_937928455.1 uncultured Clostridia bacterium | reverse complement strand
GGGGGCACCATAAGTAAGCAGCAAGGTTAATATGATGGAGGCCACCAGAATTTTAATCCATTTCTTCTTATTTCTCATGGCTTTCCACCTCCTCTTCCGGTCTCATGTAGGCTCTGAAAAAGACCACGAAAAGACCTAACATCAAACCTATCACCAATCCAATGGCTGCGTTCAGGGGTAGATTCACGCCTTCCCCACGCTCATATTCTGCCGCCGGGAAAATTTGTTCCGCATATCTTTGATAGGATTCCTGGCGGTTGTAGTCCTTTACGGTTTCATTCACCACTTGGGTCCAGTACACGGTTTTCTCCAAGGCCTTTTCAATGATGAGTTGAACCTCCTGGGCACTTTCCGATTCGGGCCCGGATACAAACTCCACATTCCGGAATCTTTCCGCCTCGACCCGGTAATAGGCGGCATCCGCCCTGGCATTGGAGGAACTGTTCATGGCTCCAATGTATCGGGTCACCATGCTATCGTATTGACGGCTTTGGTTGGACAGATCAAAAGTTTGACTTTCGTTGCCAATAATCAAGGTCTGGCTGGTATTGTCAAAGTTCTCGATCATGGTATAGAGAAGGGCCCCTTCTTCCGCTCGTTGGGAGGTGATGCGATCCTTGTTCTCTGCCATACGTTCGTAGATGGCCACACTCTTGGCTGCATCCTTGGTAATGTAGTTGGCGGCTATTTTGGTGTAAATCATTTCAATTTCTACGGCTCGAATGGACTCCATCACTGCCAACAGGTCGTCTCTGGAAAGCCCGGTGGTTTGCGAGGTGAAGCTGCTATCCCACACATTGGCTCGGACGTAATTGTCCATGGTATCCAATTGTTGGTTAATCAGGTCGGCCATTTGAATGTAATCATATTCATCCAAAGAAAAGTCTTGGGCAAAGACGTTGGCCAGCACTTCGTATCCCACATATCGTTGAATCAGCCAATCCTTATACTCCAATGCAATTCCGTCCAACAGCTCTCTTCCCTCTTCCAAAGTAAGGCCCAAGTCATTGGAAACATTTAAGGTCAGGATATATACGGTGGGGTTAAAGTTAAGCCGCTCCAATCTTTCAATATACAGCTCTTCATCTTTCAAATCTGAAATGGTTTTCAATGTTTT
>CALFUG010000281.1 GCA_937928455.1 uncultured Clostridia bacterium | reverse complement strand
TTACGGATTCACTGCTGTTTCCAACCAATCCCCCTATTTGTGCTCCTAGACTAGTTATTTCAATATTCCCGGAAATACCATGAATGGTACTACCGGCAGCAATACCCACCAATCCTCCTGAATTCGAGCCCCCTTCTAACTCCCCGGTTAGAACAATATCCCTAATTTCACCATTGATAAAATGTCCCGCCAGGGCCCCGGTATACTGAGAGGTTCCATTGTCTATATCGAAATCTGTTAGGGCTATATTCTTTAAATTTCCCCCATTTATCCTTCCGAACAATCCGGCATACGTGCCGCTACCGCTTACCATTAGATTCTTAATTTCATACCCTTGTCCATCGTAGGTTCCTGTAAAGGATTTGGCGAGGGTGTTGCAAATGGGGGTAAAAGGTCTGTTATAGTGAGTCGCCATATCTATATTGGCAATTTGCTGATAGTGTTTGTCCGGATAATCACCTGATTTGATTGCCTCCAGTTGATAGGCCCGAGCGACTTTATAAGGATTTTCTAGGGTTCCATCTCCTCCCGAAAAGGACCCCTTTTCATATACTGCTACCAACTCCACTTCTTCCGCCGGCATAGAAAAGGTGTAGGCACCTGCTGTCGTCAGCCAATCTCCCTGCTGATCAACCCAGCCCAAGAAGCTTATGCCGGACACCGCACTGGCAGTGAGGGTGACGGTATCCCCTTCTTCAAAGGACCCTTCTCCCTCAACAACACCTTCTGAAACAGTACGATTAACCTGTACCGTATACATTCCGGATGACGGCATCGGGTCATCTCCACCTCCCCCGGTTCCACTGCCACTGGAAGTACTGCCCCCTTGAATGCGATCGGGAGAATTCCCATGAAACAAGGATGTCCTAGCAGCTACCCCCAGTGCCTCACGGATGTTCCCCTGATTGGTTACCTGAATCGGCGCATGAAGGAAAATTTGATTCAAAAGGGTTCTTTCTTCTGTTATAATTTGCACCCCCGTTGATTGTTGAGATATTTCTATTTGTTGAACCTTGGAATCTTCCTTGAATAAAAGGGTGGCCTCTTCGGAGAGTACGGATATGTGTTGAAAATCACCTTCCAATACAACCTCTGTGTCATGTGCCTCCTCTGCCACCACCACTCTTGCCCCTCGATGAGAAATCATTACGACACGAATTTTTCCTTCCGATTTTTGGATAATAATTCTTTGATACTCTCCCCCGTTCACATAAATACTATCCGAGCCTCCGCCCTTAAAATAGGTTTCTTCTGTGACCGTGACATTATCCAAGTGAACCGTGCCTTCTCCCACTTCTTCCGTAATGGTTAAAATGCCATTAATGGAGGTGTTCTGAAGTCGGATATCGTCTCCTCGGAGAAACACCTTTCCTTCCAGAGTTTTCATACCATCTTCCGGTCCATAAACTCGATTTCCCCAAATAGAAAACTCACCTCGTTCCTGTTGTAATCGCTTTAGTACTGTCAACGCTTCTCCTCTTGTAATGAACTCCCTGGGGCGAAAGCTTCCATCTGGATATCCTTTCATTAATCCTTGATCTACTACCAACATCACAGACTCTCTTGCCCAAGAGGAAATGGCTTTATTATCAACAAAGGTGGCGGGTTCCAAAGTGGTCTCCGATTCTCCCAACATATGGCCTAAAACAACTGCCACCTCCTGTCTGGAAATGGAACTTGCAGGTTTGAAAGTCTGGTCCGGGTACCCTTTCATATATTCTGCCCCAACAACTCTCTCCAATGCGGAATAAAACCATCTGCCCTCCCGAACATCGGAAAATGACAAGGCTTTCCCTTCCGGAAGATAGAAAGCACGGTGTATCAAGACCGCCCATTCACTTCGAGTAACTTCTTCATTGGGGCGAAACGTTCCATCCGGGTAGCCATTCATAATACCTGCATCTACCCACTCTAGGATGGCATCGCTTGCCCAGTGTTTCGTATAGTCCGTTGCTGCTTCCACCGGCCTTGTAGGTCCCATGAATAAGGACCCCATTACCATTATAAGAGCCGTAATCCAACTTACCATCTTTCTCCGTTTTCTCAATTTTTTCTCCCCCTTGCATTTCACCTCGGTGCTACAGTCTTTATTATATAAACCAGCTGCCGTTCAACCAGAAAAGAAGTCCTGCCGTTATCAAGATCACTCCAATGATTTTAATGAGAATTTTTTTGCAATCTCCATTCAAGACAGTTCTTTTCCTTTCGCACACCTTTTTTCTTTCTTGTTCCTAATCATCTTTTCTTAGCCGTCCTTTTCTAAAACCTATTGGCTTGGCAGAGAAATAATGGTTTAGCATATCTTTTTCACCCAACAAAAACATCCCCCTTTTAGGGGGATATTGAAAAATTCTCCGTTATTGTTTATTCTCGATTGGCAAGATGTAGCAAATCTTTCTTTCTGCCAACTCCGAATTTGTTACATATATTCTTAAGATGGGTTTTTACGGTGTGCTCTGAAATGTATAAGTTTTGGGCGATATCTTTGTTGGTTTTCCCTTTCAAGACCAATCTTACTACTTCCTGTTCCCGATCCGTCAGACTCTTTCCTCTGGGAAGGTCAGCCATCAGCTTCTGAAAGGGTATTTCCTCAACGGAAGTAATTTCTCCCTCCATCGTCGATGTGCTCATCTCTATTTTTTGTTCCAAAAATCGATTGAGCCAAGGGATTACCATGATTACCAACAAAATACTACTAGCCGACAGCAAAGCCATAGTTAAATAAATGTTTTCCTCTAAAGAGCCCAGCAATTCCCCTACCCAATTTCCAAGAACGATACTAAATACATTGGCCCCCAGCAACACCCCATAGACTGGATAGGGGGCCCCGTAGATATAAGCCAGACTGGCCAAAGTAGCCCATAAGAAAACATCTAATAACGCAAAAGAGGATTCCATCAAGCCGATGGTAAGAAGGTATCCTGCAGTAGAATTCCCCAGCAAAGAGAAAGCAATAAAGGAGAATCCAAGAAAAGCGATTCCAAAATAAATCAGCCAACCTCTTTGTATCCTCTTTCGTACCAGGTAAATCAGTCCGATAATTCCCGAGTATATGAGAAATGGGTAGTAGTTTACAACCATAACATTTGCGCTCCAAAGCGGTAACATGATTTGGTAAAGGAACCCTCCATTCAAATAGATTGCCAGCACGAATAAAAATAACGCCGTCATAAGAGGCATTGATAGCGGAAGTTTCACATAATGCGATAACATCCCATGGCGGTTTTCTATAGATACCAGGAGGAAAATGATGACTCCAAACAATGGTAGTGTGGATAGGGATAAGATTGGAAACTCTGGTTTCCAGCTTGAAAAAGCTGTAAAAAAGAGGAGAAAGAGATTGGCTCCAATCATA
>CALFUG010000280.1 GCA_937928455.1 uncultured Clostridia bacterium | reverse complement strand
AAAGGAACCTTTGCAGTGCTTATGGGAACCATGATTGCCAACCATTCCCAATGGCCTTATCATGCCGTAATGTTGGGCATGGTGGCCGGATTGGGTGCCATGATTGGACATAATTGGCCTGTTTTCTTTGGCTTTCGTGGCGGCAAGGGTGTTGCCACTACCTTTGGTGTATTGGTGGGTGTCCAGTTCTATTTGGCACTGGCCTGTTTTGGGGTGATGGTGGGGTTGGTATTCATCACACGAAGAGTATCGGTGGGATCAATCAGTGTGGCCATAGCACTTCCTATACTCATTCCATTGATGGGACGAGAGGCTTATGGAGAACCATCCGGATGGTTCCTAACATGGGGAATTATCATTAGTCTGATGCTGTTATTTAAGCATCGCGGGAATATAAAAAGGTTGTGGAGAAAAGAAGAACCCAAGCTGAGTTTGAAAGGGAAGGGAGCATAATATGAAAAAAATTGGCGTGATTGGGGCAGGAAGTTGGGGAACTGCATTGGCCATTACCTTGGCGGACAAAGGTCACGAAGTGAATCTTTGGGATGTGAACACCGCTCATTTAGATGGTTTAGAAGAGAATCGGGAGAACAAGCCATTTTTACCGGGAATTCCCTTGTGCCCTGGAATTTCGATCCGAAAAGAAATGGAAGAAACGGTAATAGACCGGGATATTGTGGTGTTTGCAGCACCGGCCCAGCATTTTAGAGAAGCATTGACCCAAGCGCTGCCTTACTTAAAAAATCAAGTGTTGGTAAATGTGGCCAAGGGAATCGAACAAAAAACTTTGAAACTGATGTCTCAGGTAGCAGAGGAAGTGGCCCCGGAATTTGATTATGTGGCTTTATCCGGCCCTAGCCATGCGGAAGAGGTGGGTCAAAAGCTACCCACTACGGTATCCGTAGCCAGCAGAAAAGAACAGGCTGCCTTGATGGCACAGGAAGTTTTTATTACGGACCGTTTTCGCGTATATACCAATCGGGACATCTTAGGTGTGGAGTTGGGTGGGGCTCTCAAAAACATTATTGCATTGGGGGCAGGCATTTCCGATGGTATGGGTTTCGGAGACAATGCAAAGGCCGCCATTATGACCAGAGGCATTGCGGAAATTGCACGTTTGGGGGTGCAAATGGGCGCCGAGAGGGAAACATTCTTGGGTCTGGCCGGTATTGGAGATTTGATTGTAACCTGTACAAGCATGCATAGTCGAAACCGACGGTGTGGTATTATGATAGGGGAAGGGATAGCTCCGGAAAAGGCCATTGAGAAGGTGGGAATGGTAGTGGAAGGTATGTACACCACGGAGGCTGCTTATGAACTGGCCAAGGCATTCGAAGTGGAAATGCCCATTACGGAAGTCATCTATCAGGTAGTGTACCAGGGAATGGACGCCAAGCGTGCGGCAGATGCGCTGATGCGACGTGACAAGAAACATGAATAATACTATGTATATCCAGGATAGTTATCACATTAAAACCTTTGGTTGTCAAATGAACGAACATGATTCGGAAACCATGGCAGGCATGTTGGACCAATTGGGATATCAGGAAGTGGAAGTACCAGAACAAGCCCAGGTACTTATCATTAATACATGTAGCGTTAGAGACAATGCGGACAAGAGCTTCTTCGGAGCCTTGGGCCAGTGGAAGAAGTTGAAAACCCAAGAGGGTGGGCGTGTGGTTTGCGTGGGTGGTTGCATGATGCAACAGGAACATATCGTGAAGGAAATCCAGGCCAAATATCCTTGGGTAGACGTGGTTTTTGGGACCCATAACCTTCATCAGCTTCCAGAGCTAATCGGAGAAGTTCAAAGGGAACATAAACGGAAAATTTGCGTTTGGGACCAAGCGGAGGAAATGGTGGAAGGACTTCCCGCCAAGCGCTTACACTCTCACAAGGCTTTGGTGGATATTATGTATGGGTGCAATAATTTCTGTACGTATTGTATTGTCCCCTATACCAGGGGCAGAGAACGTTCGAGAAAAGCGGAAGATATTTTGCAAGAAGTGAGAGAACTGGTAAGGGACGGAGTGCGGGAAATTATGCTGCTGGGGCAGAACGTGAACTCCTATCAACCCAGTTTCCCCGACTTGATTCATAAGTTGGCAGAAGTGAAGGGGTTGGATCGAATTCGATTTATGACATCTCACCCCAAGGATATCAGTCCGGAATTGATTCAAGCATATGGACAGTTTCCTGCCCTTTCCAAATACATTCACCTTCCGGTACAAGCAGGAAGTAATGAGGTGCTGAAGAGAATGAATCGCGGATATACCAGAGAACATTATTTGTCCTTGATTCATCGCTTTCGGGAGGTGGTGCCGGAAATTGCCATCAGCACAGATATTATTGTGGGCTTTCCGGGAGAAACGGAAAAGGATTTTGAGGATACATTGGATTTGGTTCGACAAGTAGAGTTCGACTCCGCTTTCACTTTCCTGTATTCCATTCGAAAGGGCACGCCGGCAGAACACTATCCGGAACAGATTCCCGAAGACATAAAACATGAAAGATTTAATCGGTTGGTGGAAGAAATCAATGGGATTGCTCTTCAGAAGAACAGTGCCTACGTGGGGAAAATCGAACCGGTTTTGGTGGAAGGATTTTCGAAAAGAACCCAAAAAACCTATCAGGGCCGTACCGACACATTTAAACTCGTAAACTTTCCGGCAGAGCCGGAAGATGTGGGCAAAATTCTCCCGGTGGAGATTACGGAAGCAAACACTTTCAGTTTGAAGGGCCGCATACAACGTTAGGAAGGGAAAAGATGTATACCTATTTGGCCCAGCATATTCCATTGCTGGCAGCAACCATCATTTTAATAAATATCTTCATCGCTTCTACTGTTGTTTTCCTGGAGCGAAAAAACCCGTCTTCCACCTTGGCCTGGGTAATGGTAGTTTTTTTCTTGCCCTTGGTTGGAATTTTCCTTTATTTCATGCTATCCAACAAGGTGGTAAGTCGGAGAGTCAGCCGTCTTACCCGGGAGGAGGAGGCCTTTATTCGGGGTTCTCTCATCACCCAGATGCAGGAAATGTCTACCGGAGATTATGTTTTCCATAGCAAGAAAACCGTGATCTGGAAGGATATGATTCGGCTCCATCAAATTCTGGCCAAGGCTTACTATACCCAAGATAA
>CALFUG010000279.1 GCA_937928455.1 uncultured Clostridia bacterium | reverse complement strand
GAAATCTGGTCCTTGGCGTAATACTTTTCCGAACAAATCAAGTGGACCTTATCCGAGTATACTTTCTTACAGAAAATTCCATCCACCTCTACCGGTCCGACAATAAATCCAATAAACCCGTTGCCTTCTTTTACCTTCCGAATGACTTCCAAAGAGGTCATGCTGGAAAGAGAAAAGTTATATCCGGGAAATTTTTCACTCATTTTATGCATGCTACAGGGTAGTGCATACTGTCCCACCACCGGAGAAGCCAAAATCCGAACGGTCCCAGAATGCTGCTTTAGGTTACCCAGTTCTTCCTGCATTTCATCATAGACCGAAATGATCTGATGAAAATACTTCTGTACCATCCTGCCCGCTTCTGTCAATTCAATCCCCCGATTGCTACGTTCAAAAAGCTTGATGTCCATTTCCTCTTCCAACTTTCGCATCTTCTGGCTTAATGCCGGTTGAGAAAGATGGCTTTCTTCTGCCACCTTGGAAATGCTCTT
Organism: uncultured Clostridia bacterium; assembly: GCA_937928455.1. Taxonomy (GTDB): domain Bacteria; phylum Bacillota; class Clostridia; order Peptostreptococcales; family Anaerovoracaceae; genus JAAZGD01. The sequence goes on along the minus strand of CALFUG010000279.1, from coordinate 3,410 downwards.
CTCCGACGCAATGCGATCGAACAGAATCAGCTGATCCAGTTGCATAAATCCCCTCCCTTTAAAGCTGTATTTGATAAATTTTTATCATAACGATTTACTATATTGTATAACGAAACGCTATGATTGCGCAAATCATTTCTATGTTACAATGTTCACAAGTAAACTGTCAAAAACTTAACAAATCAATCGTTATCGTAGTAAGGAGGAACCTATGTCAGAGGAGAATAAAACAATTCAACGTTCTAGCTCCAGGGCTCCCAGAAAGCCAAAGAAGAGCCAAATCCCTTACGGGTTTTTGCTGCTGATCCTGATGGTAGTTGTTGGAATCGCTCTTAGTTTCAAGTCTACCAACCTGGGCCTCTTCTGGTTGTTTGGCAGCCTGTTTGGATTTGTTCTCCAGAAATCAAGATTCTGCTTCACCGCTTCCATGCGGGATCCCATCTTGACCGGCGGTACATCGATTACCCGAGCTGTGATGGTGGCTTTAGCCATCACCACCATCGGATTCACCGCCATCAAGTACGGCTATTACATCAATGGCCTGGATATCCCCGGAATGAGCTATGTGGTACCGGTTGGCCCGGCTACTATCATAGGCGGAATCATGTTTGGTACCGGAATGGTTATTGCCGGAGGTTGTGCCTCCGGGACCCTGATGAGGGTAGGAGAAGGATTTCAGATGCTCATGTTAGCTCTTCTATTCTTCGTCGTTGGATCGCTCATCGGAGCCCATCATTTCGGCTGGTGGAAAATCAACTTTATCTCTCACAGCCCCAAAATTTTCCTTCCGGATTATTTGGGATGGGGAGGCGCTCTATTGGTACAGTTGCTTGTTATTGCCGGAATATATATTTTCGCAGACAAGTGGCAAAAGAAAAAAGTTGGTGATGGAGGTGCTGGACACTAAATTGTATTCCAGGAAAACCACTTCGAGAGAACCAACCCTTCTTTGTAGATAATTTTATCACTCAGAATCACGCAATAATGAAAGGAATAAAAAATGAAAGAATTAGTATTAGATTGCATGGGCGAAGCTTGCCCCATTCCGTTGGTGAAAACGCAGAAAAAAATGGAAGAAATGGAAACTGGCGATGTATTAGTAGTACAAATCGACCACAGCTGTGCCATGAAGAACGTTCCCGAGTGGGCACGAAATGCGGGCCACAACGTAGAAATTGATGAAGTAGACGACGGCGAATGGGAAATCGTTATCGAGAAATCCGTCTAATTCATTCACTGATAGAACCAATATCGTTTATGAAAGGCGGTGACTCACACTTTGAAACAGTTTTTTGAAAAGCTGGGAAAAAATGAATACTATGTTGCAGTCTTTAAGAATCCCTTCAGCTATGTAACCGGCGCCATCTTGCTGTCGATTCTCCAAATTGCTCTATTTGCTTATTCCGGTAACCCTTGGGGTGTTTCGGGAACCTTTGCAAACTGGGGCGCTTGGATCTTCGAAGCAGTTGGCGGAAATGTGGATAAATGGTACTATTTCTCCTCCCCCGGTGCACAAGCAACTCTTGAAGCAGGCTTCTTAAGCCATACCGGAACTATGTCCAACTTGGGAATCATCTTTGGAGCACTTTTGGCCACGCTTTTGGCTTCTCAATTCAAAATTAAGAAGATCAAATCCCTTCGCCAAGTAGTGGCTGCGGTACTGGGTGGTTTGTTGATGGGATACGGTGCTAGACTGGCTTATGGCTGTAACATCGGCGCTTTCTACAGTGGGATCTCATCCCTGTCCCTGTCCGGGTGGGTGTTTGCCTTGAGTCTGCTGATAGGAGCTTTCCTGGGAAGTAAATTGTTAACAAAATTTTTCATGTAATCCTTTCAATAAGGATCCGGAGATTTTGATGATTATTTGATTAGAACCCTAAATGAAAGGCGAGAGAGATGGAAAAAAGAACGGAACAGTATGATGTAGTAATCATCGGTGGTGGTGCTGCCGGATTGACCGCAGGAATTTACTGCGGCAGAGCCAGGTTAAAGACACTGATCATCGAGAAAGCATTGGTAGGCGGCCTTGCCACTTATACCAATGAAATTGAAAACTATCCGGGATTCCCGGAAGGATCCACCGGTCTGGGTTTGATGGAGCTGTTTCAGAAACAGGCCAAAAAATTCGGAGTGGACTTTAAGGGAACGGATGTAAAAGCCGTTCAATTGGAAGGTGAAACCAAGGTTGTAGAAACCTTCCGAACCAATTACGAATGTAAGGTTGTAATTATTGCTTCCGGCGGCAAGCCCAGACTAACGGGAGCAAAAGGAGAAGACATTTATCTCTTTGACAAGGGAATTTCCTTCTGTGCCACCTGCGACGCAGCGGCCAACACGGATAAAACCGTTATGGTCATCGGTAGTGGGGATGCGGCCATCGAGGAAGGTATGTTTCTCACCAAATTTGCCTCCAAAGTTATCGTCTCTGTTATGCATGATGAAGGTATCATGGATTGCAACGAAATTGCAAAGGGCCAGGCCCTTGCCAATCCCAAAATGGAATTCATCTGGAACACCCTTCCGGAAGAATTCGTTGGAGACGATCACTTGAATGGCGTAGTTCTTCGAAACACCAAAACCAATGAGCTTATTAATGTACCGGTAGACACTTGCTTTCTCTTTATCGGATACCTTCCCAATACGGAAATTTTCGAAGGTATTGTGGACATGAGCAAAAACAAATATGTAATCACCAACGAGAAAATGGAAACCAATATGCCGGGAGTCTTCGCCTGTGGTGATGTAAGAGACAAATGGTTAAAACAGGTTGCAACCGCAGTTGGTGATGGTGCCATAGCCGGATACGGTGCGGAAAAGTATATTGCCGAAAGTGAAATATTCCATGATCAGATTATGGGATGTGAAACGGACGGTCTGGTGTTTGTTTGGAATGCGGTCATGCCGGAATGTAGATGTTTACTTCCCATGATAGAAGAATTCGAAGAGGTCAACAAAGACAGGGTGAAAGTCACCAAAGTGGATGTGTACAAATCCAAAGGGCTGGCGGACCGATTGAATGTCTGTGACGTGCCTGCCATAGTCCATATCAAGGACCGATGCGTTCAACAAGTCGTTTTGGAAGACATCACCAAAGAAAAACTGGAAGAACTACTCAAGGGATAAAACCCATGACAAACCATTGAGGGGGCAAGGTTTTTCAACAAACTTTGCCCTTTTTCTTTCCTCTGAAACCCCTTGGTTTTCTTCGGTTTTTAGGTTGACAGAAGAGGTCCAAAATGGTAGTATAGATTTTGCGATGTGAATCGTATGGTAGGTTTGGCGGTGTAGCTTAGCTGGCTAGAGCGTCCGGTTCATACCCGGAAGGTCGGTGGTTCAAGTCCACTCACCGCTACCAAAATATGGGCGCTTAGCTCAGCTGGGAGAGCATCTGCCTTACAAGCAGAGGGTCA
>CALFUG010000278.1 GCA_937928455.1 uncultured Clostridia bacterium | reverse complement strand
ATTTCTTTTTGGTAAAATCCTCAAGTTGAGTAATGGCATGCTGGATTTGTCCTCGCATGTATTTCACACTATGTTCCGGAACCTCATAGGTATGATTAAATGGCATATCAAACATGACGAGAGGAATATTCAGGGTTTTTGCCAGATTTTCATACCATTTGATGACGGTATTGCATATATTGCTGCAACAGAACAATAAATCCGGCATGGGAATATCCAATGCTTCCGCATGCTGCACCACGGAATATCCCACATTTACTCGGGCATAGGAGCAAATATCCGAGGAGTACCCCATACCCTCTGCTTTTTCAATGAAGTCCAAAGCACCCTTTCTGGCGCCAATAGCGGCTGCATGATTTTCCGGATATACGGTGGCCAGATCCATGGTTTCCAATAGCTCTTGAGGCGAGATGGAGGTGGCCCACACCACGGGCTTTCCCTCTTTCTTCGCTTGTATCGCCGATTGATAATGCTTGTCCACTAACTGGTTCAACATTTCCTTTGAAGTCATTTGCTTTTCGTCGCTCATTCCCATGATCCTTCTTTCCTGGTATTTTACTACCCTCTATTTGCTGTAATCGTAAAATCCTTTGTCGGTTTTTCTTCCCAGAAGATTGGCATCTACCATGCGTTGTAACAAGGGACTGGGTCGGAACCGCTCACCATAAGCCTCAAACATAATTTCATCCACTGCCAGATTCAAGTCATGACCCAAATTGTCAAGTAATCTGAAAATCCCAACAGGATGTCCAAGCCCATACAGACAAATTTTATCTACGTCTTCTATAGAACAAACCCCTTCTTCCACCAATCGACAAGCCTCTGCGTAAAAACAATGGAATAGTCGGTTGAGTCCAAATCCAACCACATCTTTAACCTTCACCGGCTCTTTCTGGATATCTTTCAGAAGCTGTATGATTTCATCAGTAATGCTTTCTTCTGTAAGTAGCCCCGGTATTACCTCCACCAGCTTCATAATGCTTGCCGGAGAATTAAAGTGGGTTCCTAAAAATCGTTTTCCTCTTTCCGGTCCAACGGAAGCCGCTAGCTTGGTGATAGAGATACTGGATGTGTTGCTGGCAATAATAGTCTCCGCCTTGCATAGTTGGTCCAGCTCTTTATAGATTTTTCCCTTCACCTCCAGATTTTCCACAACAGCTTCAACAATCAAATCGCAATCTGCCATATCCCCAAGAGATCCCGTGGCGGTGACCATAGATAAGGTATGGTTCTTTTCCTCTTCTGTGACTTTTCCTTTGGCCACACCTTTTTCCAGGATTGCTTTCTGTTTGTCCACTCCTTTTTCTGCCATTTCCAGACTGATATCTCCTAGTATGGTGACGACTCCAGCTCGGGCGAAACAGAGAGCAATCTCCGCCCCCATCATACCGGCTCCTACCACACCAACTTTTTGAATTCCACTCATATGTTTTCTCCTTTTCACACTTGCGCTTTCTTGCTGTTTTTCATTAAAGCTACCTTATAGAGCTTTTCGACAGAAGCCTTCCCATTGTGCGATTAGCTCAGGAATCACTTTTTTTACATCCCCCACGATGCCATAATCCGCAATCTGAAAAATGGGAGCATCCGGGTCTTTGTTCACCGCGATGATAATATCAGAGTGAGACATTCCCGCCTGATGCTGAATTGCACCGGAAATGCCAAAGGCAAAATAAATATTTGGCTTCACCGTAGTTCCGGTTTGTCCTACCTGATGGCTATGATCAATCCAACCGGAGTCCACCGCGGCTCTGCTTGCGCCTACTACGCCACCCACTCTGTCAGCAAAGGCTTGTACCAATTCAAACCCAGAGGCTTCTCCAAGACCTCGTCCTCCGGAACAAATAATAGTGGCATCTGTGAGACATACACATTCCTTGCATGCTTTGACCACATCCATGATTTCAATTTGGATGTCATCTTTGGTGAGCTGTGGGTTTAACTTGATCAGATCTCCCTTAGCTCCCTTCTTAGGCTCCAGTTTGCTCATAACACCCGGCCGAACCGTTGACATCTGCGGCCTGGTGTTGGGGCAAATAATAGTGGCCATCAGATTTCCACCAAATGCCGGTCGAGTTTGCTTGAGTTCTGCACTCTTTTGATCTCTTTCCAAGCCCTTCATAGATGCTGTTGTGTATGTCTCCAGATAATCCATATAATTGGATACGTTGATATCCAGCCGTGTACAATCGGCGGTAAGTCCGGTGTCCAGTCTCGCTGCGATTCTGGGTGCAAGATCCCGCCCAATATGCGTCGCGCCAAACAATACGATTTCCGGCTTGTGTTCCCGAATTGCATCCGTTACTACTTTCGCGTATCCATCTGTTGTATAATGCTTTAATAGTTCATTCTCCGCCAAATATACCGCATCTGCGCCATATTCGAAAAGCTGGTCGGCTAAGGAATCTACCTTATCTCCCACTACGATAGCGCAAACTTTTGTGTCCTCACTGATGGCTCTGGACAAACGGTGGCCTTCTCCCAGAAGCTCCAATGAAACATTCATGATTACCCCGTCTCTTTGCTCCGCAAAGACCCATACATTCTTATAATCTTTGATATTCATCTATCTATTCCCCCTATATGATATGACTGTCTTTTAATGTGCCTAATAAGTTGCCCACCGCTTCCTTCGGTGTATCTCCTTCCACCATGATTCCCTTTTCTTTTGGCTTCATGGTAAAAGACTTGAATACATTGGTAGGAGAGGATTTCAATCCTACCATGGTGGCATCCACACCGATGTCATCGGCACCCCACACTGGAATTTCCACATTTTCCACATCCACGATGCCGTAAATACTCATATATCTGGGGTCGTTCAATTCCTTCACTGCTGTCAATACACAAGGTTTCTTGATTTTTATTAGCTCGTAACCATCTTCCAATGCTCTTTCCACTACAATGGCATCTTGTTCCAGCTTCAAGCTTTGAACATAGGTTACTTGC
>CALFUG010000277.1 GCA_937928455.1 uncultured Clostridia bacterium | reverse complement strand
TCGTAAAAGTAGGTTTCGTTGGGGTTCAGCTGATAGGTTCGTTGCAAAGTTCCGGGCTGCCCAGAAGCTTTCAGAGATACCACCTTTTGGTATGTCCCTTGGCCTTCCGCCACCTGGTCCGCTATGTTCTGATATTCCTCCGGCTGGGAAGGATTTTCCGGGAAAAACAAGTGAACGTCTTCCGAAGCCCGACTCATCAGCCGATTTAACACCTCTTCCAGACTTTGATACCGTAATCGCACTTTTCCAATCAGCCCATTCATAGAGGTGGAGGGATCTACTTCTGTGGTATCTCCGTTGTAGGTATAGGCCGTGGCAATCATGGAGTGGGCAAATCGGCCATATTCTCCTGCGGCCCCAAATGCGAACTCCGAACTTTGAGGTCCGTAGGAAGCCGTGCCATGAGTCAGATTGAATGTGCATAAGTAGGCCATTTCTGTATAGTAACTCATTACACTGCCTCCGCCCCAAAGACCTGCCCACAGTGCTCCCGTCTGAACATACACCAAGTCTCCCGCTTGCATGGAAAACATGGGGTACCGAGCATCGGTGCGAAATCCATTGGATGAGGTCATGTAGGTAGAGAGATGAGTATCATTGTCCACTCCCCACAAACCGGTATAGTTATAATAGGTGGTAGAACCCTTCCCCTCCCAGGAAGCGGTAAGGTAAGAGACTCTTCCATCTTCCCGAAAGGCGGGGGTTACGCTGAAAGAGCGCTCCGTATTCCATCCGGATATGGTTTTCACCAGATAATTGTCCCGATCATAAACCCGAACAGCGCTGGTGTTGTTCACCCCGATTAACATCATCCCTCGGGCATCTATGGCCAGGCATTGATAGGAAGCGTTTACCCCATCGGACTCCGGCAGCGGCAAAATGCTGAAGGTAAAAGCTTCCGTGGCCATATCAAAGGTCCCCCGATATAGCCTGAGGGGAGAAGGATGGTATAGGAATTGAATCTTTCCATCCACTTCTGCCGTAAAGCCGGCTACATTTCCCGAAAAAACAGTGCGGATTTCTCCCGTGCCGGTATTTATGGCCTGGAGTCCCTGGGCCGTAAAGGTGTATAAATTCTTCCCTTGAAAGGGGTCCAAATAGTTGTCTTCTCCCAGGGTGTATGGAAGGGTGGCCAACAAAGTGCCGTTGTCTTTGGCCAGCACCAGCGTTTTCCCTCCATACCGGAAGAACAAATACCGTTGCTGATTGTCATGGGCAAAGCTGTCCCCATATCCCGGAGCCATGGGCAAAATGTCTTCTGTAATGGAAAAGGTCCAGTTCACTTCCCCGGTCTCTCCTTTGAGGGACGTGATGGTATATGGCATTTCCGGCCAATAATCGTTGGTGCCGGTAGCCCAGGTTCCGTTGATGGTATAAAAATTTTCTTCATCCACGGAAAACCAATTGCTTTCCAAAAAAGTTTCACCACCCCGGTACCCGAAGGGCAGGGCCGCAACCGCCCCGTCATAATATCCGCGAATTCCGCTGTGGGTAAGGTTGGGAGGAAGGGAAAGAATTTGAACTTGCCCATCCAACTCTTTTTCCAAAAGCAGCCGGTTCAAATAGTTCTGATTTTGCAATAGCAGTTGCTTTTCTTCCTGGTTGCCCGCAATCAGCATCAGTTTGGCGGTCTGGAAAGAAAGAGGTTCTCCCCGAATTTGAGGCGCAATATTTACCACATGGGAAACCCCTTCCACCATGGATTCTTTGTAGTCCGCCGCCGTTATATATTCCGGCAAAGTTTCTTCCACCCACCGGTCCTTTAGCTCCAATCGAATGGATACCTGCCCCACTCCATCTTTGAAAAACCCAATCTTCTTTCCCGTTCCGAAAGAATAGTCTTCGTAGCCGGGAAGCAGGGCCCCATCCGTTTCTCCCGTTCCTTGTGAGGCCCCGGCTCCGTCAAAGAGGTGAACCTTCCAACTGCGTTCCAATTGGTCTCCATCAGTCATGGACAAATCCTCCACCATAATTTCCCCTTGGTTGGTGCCCGCCTTTCTTAAGAATTCCGTGGGAAGACTCAGCTGTGCTTCCGGTGGCCGGTCCGGAACCACCAGAAAATCATGGAAGACCTCATGGGACTCTCCCCGGCTGTCTCTGGCATATACCCTATATTGAAACTCTTCTTCCCCGGTGTTTTTTGTGAGAAAGGGCAGCTGTACTCTGAGATAGTATGAATCCTGTTGAACCTGCTCAATGGGACGGGTTTTGATGACCTCACTATTTTCCAACGAATTCTCTCCGTCGTCTATGTGGTGAACCAAGCGAACCTTTTCCCCATTGCTCTTCCGCCACACTTCCACCCATAAATCCGTCAGCGGGTAGGAGGGATGGGTGGCCACGGAGATATATACCATCTGCTTTCGATTTTCCTTCTGGACCCCTCCCAGCTGAGCCATAATATAGGGGGTGGCTTTTACTTCAATGGACTTGGTGTCCGTCCACACCTGACCGCCTTCTCCTGTAATTCGTAACGTTACCGGGTAGGTGCCCCTTTGGGGAAAGAGAATGTCCGCCGTCGTAGAATCCTTTCGATGGACCGTGGCGGCACCCCCCGGTAAAAAGGAATTGGAGGCCAGCCCTTCCTGATACATGCGATAGGCCGTATACCCTTCTCCGTCTACTGTAAAACGGGATTGGTCCCAGGCCTCTGCCGGATGCCCCTCAAAAGTTTCTTCCGGAAGAGACAAAAGAGCTTCCCCCGTAATCAGCAGCTCCGGCTCCTCTGGCGGCGGTTCTTCCGGTTGCTCTTCCTGCACTAAGGTATAGGTAAAGACCAGAGGGATGAAATAGAGATAACCCTCTACTTGGGGATTGTAATTCTCCGATACGGGATCCATCAGATTCATGGCCTGGATGATTTCAGGAGAAGGGGTTCCCAATAGCTGAAGGAGGGCTTCTTTCCCTTCTTGTCCAAAAGCCAGCTGCTCCTTTACATCATAAGGCGAGCCTCCGGGAGATTGAAGGGTCATGGCCAGATGCAGACCAATGGTACCCGA
>CALFUG010000276.1 GCA_937928455.1 uncultured Clostridia bacterium | reverse complement strand
GAAAACGGAACCCTACCAGTTGATCTCCTTTGAAACTGCAAAGAACCTTCGGGAGTTGAAATAGAGAAATAATAAGACCATGAAAGGGGAGGCTAGAACACCTCTCCTTTTTTATCCCACCATCACCCGGTTTCTTCCTTGCTCCTTGGCTTGATAGAGGAGCTGGTCGGCTTGTTTAATCAGGCTGGGGGTGGTGTCTTCTTTCGTAGCCAAGACACCACCGATGGAAATGGTGACAGACAGAGTATGCTCGGGAGAACGATAGACGCTGGTTTCCACCAGCATTCGAATTCTTTCGAGGAGAGCACGGAAAAGCTCTTCCGTAATCCCCGGCAATACCAGCAGGAATTCTTCCCCACCCCAACGGGTAGCACAGTCCACAGAGCGAGTAGAGCCGGCTAGGGTGCTGGCCACAATCTTTAATACTTCATCGCCCAAATCATGGCCATAAGTATCGTTTACCTTCTTAAAGTGGTCAATGTCTATGAGGGCAATGGCATAAGGTGTCCCGTCTTCCACGAGGCTGGTGTGCGCCTTACGAAGCTGGGATTCCGCATATCTTCGATTGGGAATTCCCGTTAAAGCATCGGTAAAGGCAATGGCTTGCAACTCTTCTCGTGACAGATCATGACCAAATTCATGGCTTTCATCGGAAAAAATTTCAATACAACCCACCAGTTGTTCCTGGTCATCGTACAGGGGAAGGGTTTGAACCTGCACCGGCACCCGGTGACCTTTCTTATGATGTAGATAGACCAGGGTAGAGCGAGGCTTTTGGTCCTGTATGGTCTGATGCAAGGGGCATCCTCCATGGCATAGTTTATTCCCCTCTGAATCTACATGATTCAGTAAATTTTCAAAACAGAAGGTATTCAATACTTCTTCAGCAGCAAATCCGGTAATCCTCTCCGCCCCTTTGTTCCAAAAGGTAATCCTTCTCTCGGTATCTACAAAGTAGATGCCATCCCGCAGAGAATTAAACACACCATCATATAATTTGCTCAGCATTCTCCTTGAACCATCCTTCCTCTTTGTTCTATGGTATATCAATGGCCTACAACTTTATGCCGTTGGCTTGTGATGTTATGCCAATGATTCAATCCCTATTCTCTTCGAAACTCAAAAGAATAATTCATTTCCTCATAGGACGCCCCAGACACAGTAATACCCAGAGTGACATTGCCAGAAGTCACATCAAATGTAGCAATGCCTCCCCCCACGTCTGTCACACCGGTTCCTCCAAAGGTGATGGTGGTATCAGAAGCAGCCACTGCGGTTACGGTTACTATGGCGGCAGCACTGGATAGGGTAATGGATCCGGTGGTGCTACTCAGTGATACGGTTCCGGAGCCATCTCCGTATACGTACGTTAAGCTGCTAAGATTGGCGGAGGGTAAGTTGGTGGTCACCGGACCGTATTTTATCACGGCGGAGTACTGTCCGTTTCCATATATCGTACCATAGACGTAATAGGTGGTTCCGCCGGTCACCCCCGATAAAGGATAATTTGCTGCCGTGGTTCCGATAGCATAAGAACCACTTGGACAGGGATTTCCCAAAGAGTCTCGGCCGGCCACAATGCTGGAGGCAGCTAGAGTGCTGGCATCAATACTTCCGGTGGTGGCAATGTAGTAGGCGGTTCCCTCAATGGTAGAGGAGGACCGCACAATAATACTGGTAGTAGCCGGGTCCAAACTATGAATGGTAAGTATGGGTGCGGAAGCACCGGCGGTAAAGGTACTTCGGGTGAGAGCCACAAATCCACCCGCACTATTCTTAAAAGCCCCTGATTTTACCGTTACCGTATAGGTAATGCCGTCCAGCCAACCTCCTGAAGGAGGCAATATGGGAACCACTTTTCCCGACAGTGTGGCGCTGGTATTTAGGTTGGTGAGACTACCGGAAGCGGTAATGGTGATGTTGGAGGTTAAGTCCGCTACAGTAGGTGTTGTTCCCGAAGCATTCAGGATGTCATCGGAAAAAGTCACACGCACCGCGGTATTGCTGGCCACTTGCACCGCTCCACTTAGCGGTTGAATGGACACGGTGGGCGTAATATTTACCGTGGTGAACACTGCACTTTTGGCCGGTATGGATTCCTCGCTGCTGATGGCCCGGAATTTATTATTGGCGAAGCCCAGGTAGTAGGCCTGGCTGGAATCCAGGTTTGAAGTAGGGGTCACCGTAATGACCCGTTTATTACTACTTAAAGCCGCCGTAAAAGCCACATCCGTG
>CALFUG010000275.1 GCA_937928455.1 uncultured Clostridia bacterium | reverse complement strand
TATATTTTTTTGTAGTAGTCATAGTAGTAGGGGCTGTGGAAATGTTTATAAGCCTTTTAATTGTGATAAAACCAACGATTTAAAAATAAAAAACTTTGTGGATAACCTAGGGAATAGGAAGGTATAAAAAAGGATAACCTTACTGTTTCCCGTTGATGATATTTTTTAAAAAGAAAACACTTTCTTTTAATTCCTCATCCTTTTGCATTTCTTCATGTATTTTATCACAAGCATATAAAACAGTGGTGTGATCTCTATTGCCGAAATTTTCTCCTATTTTCGGAAGAGATAAATCTGTTAGATCTCGACAGAGGTACATAGCAATCTGCCGGGGAAAAGCCAAGGCTTTTGTTCGCTTGCTGGATTCCATTTCCGATAATTTTATAGAGTAATGTTTACACACCGCTTTCTTTATAGAATCCGGTGTGATATTAAAATCGGCAGCCAGCAGTATATCTTTTAAAACCTCTCGGGCCAGTTTTCGGCTGATGGGTTCGTTCATTAAATTAGAGAAGGTGACAATTCGAGTAAAAGCCCCTTCCAGTTCCCGGATGTTAAATTTTACTTTTTCGCAAATCAACTCGATTACATCCTGCAATGCCTCGTCAATGACCAACCCTTCCAACTCCGCTTTTTTTCGAAGAATGGCCACCCGGGTTTCATAGTCCGGGGGACTGATATCCGCCACTACGTTCCACTGGAAACGACCACGCAAACGTTCGTCAAAATTGGTAAGCTTGTTGGGGGGACGGTCTGAACTGATGATGATTTGTTTGTTGGATTGGTATAGGGCTTCAAAGGTATAGAAAAATTCTTCTTGCGTTCCTTCTTTTCCCTCTAAAAACTGTATATCGTCTATTAACAATACATCAATTTTTCGATATTTGTTTCGGAATTCCCCCGTCTTTTTTTCACTGATTGCCTTTATCATTTCATTGGTAAACATTTCCGAAGAAACATAAAGAGGTTTCAACTTGGGATGGTTTTGAAGAATATGATGGCCGATGGCATGCATCAAATGGGTTTTTCCCAAGCCGGAGCCGCCATACACAAAAAGAGGGTTGTAATCATCCGAGGGGAGCGTGGCCACTGCCAGTGCGGCAGCATGGGCATATTTATTATTACTTCCCACCACAAAGGTGGAAAAATTATACCGGGGATTAAAGTAAAATTCACCGTCGAATTCTTCGCCGGTGCCGCCGTAACTAACATTGCCGCCAGCCCGATCTTTGATGTACTCAAAAACCACTTTATACTCTTTTCCGAAAACTTCCTTAATGGTGCCTTCCAAAAGAGACATATAGCGGCCTGTTAAAATGTTCTGGTTCATGCTGGCATAAGGGTCGATGTAAATTTTTCCGGCTTTGGCATCGGTTCGGAGAGGCGTTAGAGGGGCAAACCAGGTGTCGTAACTGATATCCTGGAGATTTTCCCGTAATATATCTTGAACCTTAGACCATTTTTCTTTTAAGTCTTTCATAATCATCCTTTTCTTCTAGTAGTGTTTAACACTTATATCATAATATATAAGTTATCCACAGGGCAAGGGGAAAATCCCGGGAATTCAAAAGAATATTTTCTAGGCTTATCCACTATTTGTGGATAAAAATGTGGGTAATTTCGGAATGAAACACCCACATGTAGTAGGTGTCCCAAAATAGGGTCTTGTTCGCCCGAAAAACCCAGGAAAAAAAGTTGACATAAAAAAGGTCGGACTATATAATTATATGGCATATGTGG
>CALFUG010000274.1 GCA_937928455.1 uncultured Clostridia bacterium | reverse complement strand
GATTATCTTCATACCCGGGACGACTTCCAATCACAAATCCATATTCTTGTAACAATCGAGAAGCATCCTTCCATTCCTCAATTCGAAAGAATGCATCCGCTCCCAATAAAAAATATAAATCTTCTTTGGGCTTGGCATTCCGAAAATAGTCCATGGTGTCAATGGTGTAGGAAACCTTTTCATAGCTCAATTCCACCTCATCGATTGTCATAGTCGGATAGGGTGCCAAAGCTTTCTTAAGCATGGCCAATCGATCCTCCCCGGGAGTGACAGCTTGGCCTGTTTTAAATGGCTGAATCCAGTTGGGGACAAACACAACCTTGTCCAGAAACACTTCCTGAATGGCGCTTTTGGCCAGTGCCAAGTGCCCCAAATGTACTGGGTCAAATGTTCCTCCAAAAATTCCGATACTCATTATTTACCTCAGCCGAATGGACAATTCTTCCAGCTGGCTTTCATTGGCAGAACTAGGTGCCTCCGATACCAGACATTGTGCCGCTTGATTCTTGGGAAAGGCAATCATTTCTCGTATACTTTTTTCTCCGGCCAACAACATGGCAATCCGATCCAATCCAAATGCAATTCCCCCATGAGGAGGTGTCCCGTATCGAAAGGCCTCTAACAGGAAACCGAACTTGTTTTCCGCCTCTTCTTCACGGATTCCCAAAACATCAAACATCTTTTTTTGCAACTGTCGATGATGAATACGGATAGACCCTCCACCCAATTCCACTCCATTTAAAACCATATCATATGCTTTTGCTCTCACCTTCAACGGTGTTACATCTAACAGTGGAACATCTTCCAATTTGGGAGATGTAAAGGGATGATGCATCGCGCTTAAAGACCCATCCTCCTCATTTTCCTCAAACAAGGGGAAATCTACCACCCACAGGAAATGAAACTGATCATCGTGCAGCAAGCCCATTTTCCCGGCAATATCTCGACGCAGGAATCCCAATGCGTCAAAAACTATTTTTGGTTTATCTGCCACGATGAGAATCAAATCTCCCGGGCTTGCCTCGAAGGCTGTAATCACCTCACGCAGTTGGTCTTCCGAAAAGAATTTATTTACGGAAGAAGTGATCCCCGTTTCTTCGTATCGAATCCACACCATACCTTTCGCCTTGAAATGTTTGATGGAGTCGGTCAATTTATCAATATCTTTTCTGGAAAAATGACTGGAGCCTTGGGTGATGCAAATACCCCGTATATCGCCACCGCTTTCTAAAGCTTGTTCAAATACCCCAAACCCACAATGGCGAAAATAGTCATTCAGCTTTTTCAATTCAAAACCAAATCGTGTGTCCGGTTTGTCGGAGCCATATCTCTCCATTGCCTCATCATAAGATAGCCTGGGTAAAGGTTGCGGTATATCCACATTCATGGCTTCTTTCATCAACCGTACGATGAATCCTTCTTGCACTTCCAATACATCGTCGATATCTACAAAAGACATCTCAATGTCTATTTGCGTGAATTCGGGCTGACGATCCGCTCGTAAATCTTCATCTCGAAAACACTTCACGATTTGCATGTATCGATCCGTTCCCCCAACCATCAATAGCTGTTTGAACATTTGCGGGGACTGAGGAAGTGCATAGAATTTTCCCGGGTTTACCCTGGACGGCACCAAATAGTCACGAGCGCCCTCTGGAGTGGGTTTAATCAGCATGGGAGTCTCCACTTCCGTAAATCCCTGTTCTGCATAATAATCTCTGGCAATTTTTGTAATTTGGTGACGAAAACTAAAATTTCTTTGCATCTTGGGTTTTCTCATGTCCAGATAACGATACTTTAGACGCAGATTTTCATCCACATTATCATCATCCTTGACATATATGGGTGGTGTTTCCGCCTCCGAATAAACCATCAACTCTTTTCC
>CALFUG010000273.1 GCA_937928455.1 uncultured Clostridia bacterium | reverse complement strand
GCCAGATATAAAGTACCCCCGAACTCTGCCAGGTGGCTACCTATGGCAGAATCGAGGGTGTCCGGAGGTACTTTGTACATCCATCCTATGTGTTTCATAATCACATGTCAACGGTTTTCGTTATTTATCGTAACATTTCTAGAAATCCCCCCCGCTATCCCGTAGAATTGAACAATAAGGCGCCCATTGAAAAGTATCGGGTGAAACAGGTGAACCGGAAATGGTATCGAAAATGGTGGATCGACTTCGACATCTTCGAAGTCTCCGAGGGCTGACCCAGGAAGGCCTAGCCAGTCAAATCAATTGTACCAGAGAAGCCATTGCCAGCTATGAAACGGGGAAAACCACCCCGCCGCTGGAAGTGCTGGTTCAGCTCGCCGACTATTTTCACATTTCTCTGGATTATTTGGTGGGCCGAAGTGACTTTCCCAACCAAATCTATCGGGATGCGGTGGGAGAGAAAGATGCCAATCTTTTTCAACAGCTCTATCGCTTATCCCCCCAGGATCGGGAAAAAATCTCCTCCATTGCAAAAATATTTCAGGAAGAAGATTTGTAAATAAAGACAGGCTCTGTCGGGAGCCTGTCTTTTATTATTTTCTTCTGTAATTAAATCCAGATTTTTGAAAACGAGCTACATCATTCCGCCCATTCCTCCGCCCATGGGGGGCATGGGTGGCTCATCTTCTTTGATGTCCACAACACCCACCTCAGTGGTTAACAGCATGGCCGATGCACTGGCTGCATTTTGCAAGGCACTTCGTGCAACCTTGGCGGGATCCACAATACCTGCGGAAATCATATCCATATACTGTTCGGTTTCTGCATTGAATCCGGTGCCCACTTTAGAAGTCTTCACCTTAGCTACCACAACGCTTCCTTCAAAACCGGCATTCTCCGCAATTTGACGAACCGGCTCTTCCAAAGCTCTCATGATAATGTTGGCTCCGGTTTTCTCATCTCCCGCCAGCCCTTTTACATACTTGGCCACAGCAGGAATCGCATTCACCATCGCCACTCCGCCACCGGCTACGATACCTTCTTCCACCGCCGCCTTGGTAGCATTTAATGCGTCCTCAATACGAAGTTTTCTCTCTTTCAATTCCGTTTCTGTGGCAGCACCTACCTGAATAACGGCTACACCACCGGATAACTTGGCCAGTCTTTCCAAAGTCTTTTCCTTATCAAACTCGCTGGTGCTATCCGCCGCCTGGTTTTTCAGTTGTTCACATCTGGCTTTGATGGCTGCCGGATCTCCGGCCCCTCCTACGATGACGGTATTCTCTTTATTAACCTTCACCGATGTGGCTTGTCCCAACATATCCACAGTGGCTTCTTTCAGGTCATATCCCAACTCTTCTGTAATCACGGTACCGCCGGTTAAGATGGCCAAATCTTCCATCATGGCCTTTCTTCTTTCCCCAAAGCCCGGTGCTTTTACAGCCACACAGTCAAAGGTACCCCGAATCTTATTCACCACGATAGTGGCCAAAGCTTCGCCTTCCAAATCCTCACAGATAATAAGAAGCTTTTTCCCTTGCTGCACAATTTGCTCTAATAAAGGAAGCAAGTCTTGAATATTGGAGATTTTCTTGTCGGTAAGCAGAATGTAGGGGTTCTCCATAACCGCTTCCATTTTCTCTGTGTCGGTGACCATATAGGCAGAAAGATATCCACGGTCAAATTGCATTCCCTCTACAATTTCCAGCGTCGTTCCCATGGATTTGCTTTCTTCCACGGTGATAACCCCGTCTTTTCCTACCTTTTCCATGGCTTCTGCAATCAAGTTACCAATCTCATGATCCTGCGCCGAAACGGAAGCAACCTGAGCAATGGCTTCCTTGGAATCCACTTCTTTGGAAAGAGCGGCAATTTCTTCTACTGCCACATCCACGGCACCCTTGATTCCTCTTTTTAAAATCATGGGGTTGGCTCCAGCTGCCACATTTTTAAATCCTTCTCGAATCATAATCTGAGCTAATAGAGTCGCTGTGGTGGTTCCGTCTCCAGCCACATCGTTGGTTTTGGTGGCCACTTCTTTTACCAATTGGGCACCCATGTTTTCTACCGGATCTTCCAATTCGATTTCTTTTGCAATGGTTACCCCGTCATTGGTAATCATGGGGCTGCCAAATTTTTTCTGCAATAATACGTTGCGACCCTTCGGGCCCAAGGTAATTTTCACGGTATTTGCCAGTTTGTCTACACCTTCCAACAAACTCTTGCGAGCTGCCTCGCCATAATGTAAATCCTTTGCCATTCTATATTCCCCCCTTATTTCATCGTCGCTAGGATATCGTGCTGAGATACGATCATGTACTCTTCTCCATTGTATTTGATATCGTCTCCCCCGTACTTACGAAAGATAACTTTGTCTCCTACTTTCACTTCCATGGGCTCATCCTTAGTCCCAGGTCCCACTGCAACCACTTCTGCAATCTGTGGCTGTTCCTTGGCTTGCCCGGGTAAAACGATACCGCTGGCGGTTTTCTCCTCCGCCTCCATCTTTTTGATGACTAATTTGTCACCCAATGGTTTGATTCCAAAACTCATTTCTCGATCTCCTTTCTGTATGGTAAATTTTCTGATTGGTTTTGGTTGTTAGCACTCATATTTATAGAGTGCTAACTGTAATATAACCTTTCCGCACCTTAGTGTCAAGTCCTTTTTATTCATTTTTTTCAAGAAAAACAAAAAAAACCGGCTCAAATTTCCCGTTTTTTTCGTAATGTGTCAGTTTTCTCTATTTTTACGGTAAAAACCCACCGTTGGTTTACATAATTATTTCTTTTTGCTTTGCGTAATATGATAAAACAAGTATTGCTGTGCAATGCCGCAATCCACCCCATACTGTCTTGCTGCCATTTCCTCCATGGCCCCTTCATCCTGCTCTTCTATGTGATACATCTGATGCATCACCCGCTTCATCCATACATCCAACGGAAAGCTGCTTCTATGACCCAACCCATATAGCATGGTACAATGGGCCACCTTTTTACCCACTCCACGGAAGGAACAAAGATACTGCAAGGCTTCTGCCGGGGATTTCTGACCACATTCCAGAAGCCGATCAACCCCGTCTTCCTCCACTTTTTGGGCCGCCCTTAAAATGTACTCGTCCCGATACCCCAGTCGAATGGGAGACAGATCTTCACGGGTCAAGGAAGCCAGCTTCTTTGGCTCCGGAAAGGCATACCATGGGCTTCCAAAGGCTTCTCCCAAAGGCCTGCCCGCCAACTGGCATAGTCCCTGAATGCTGGCTTTGATGCGGGGTATATGATTGTTCTGGGAGATAATAAAAGAAATCAGGGCCTCCCACGG
>CALFUG010000272.1 GCA_937928455.1 uncultured Clostridia bacterium | reverse complement strand
CCAGTGATGGAGATGGAACCGGAAGAGCTAACCACCAAGGATCGAATGGGATACGCCAAGGAACAGGTGAAGGACATTGTAAAAAAGGTATGGCTCTACATTTTAATCGGTGTAGGAATTGGGGCCCTAATTCACAACTGGATTCCGGAAGAGATGATTTCCGTGATTCTGGGTCAAGACAAATGGTATTCCGTGCTGGTAGCCACCGTAGTGGGCATTCCCATGTACGCGGACATATTCGGAACCCTTCCCATTGCAGAAGCATTGGTGTACAAAGGGGTGGGAATTGGAACGGTACTTTCCTTTATGATGGGGGTTACCGCCTTGTCACTCCCCTCCATGATTATGTTGAAAAGAGTGGTGAAAACCAAACTGCTGGCGGTGTTCTTCGGCGTAGTGGCCATTGGTATCGTAATCATCGGATATGTTTTTAATGCAATGGGATATTTGTTCCTGTAAAGGGTAAGACCCTATTCATTTAGCAAACAGCAGCGGTATCAGAAGATATTGCGAGCATAAGAAAGAGGTGAAAAGAATGAATCATGAGTCCTGCTGCGGATGTGGATGTAATGCCGGGGAATATACAAAAAATGTACTGGTAGAGTACTTATACCTGGACTTAAACACTTGTGATCGATGTATTGGCACGGACCAGGAACTGGAGGAGGTTGTTTCCGTTTTAACCCCTGCTTTGAAACTGGCCGGGTATTCTGTGGAAATCCGAAAGATTGAAATTGCCACGAAAGAGTTAGCGGAGAAGTATTGTTTTCTTTCTTCTCCTACCATCAGAGTGAATGGAAAAGATATTTGCCAAACAGTCTCTGAAAGTGACTGTGGTTGCTGTGGAGAAATCAGCGGAACCCAAGTGGATTGCCGGGTTTTCGAATACGGAGAAGAGACTTTCGAAGTACCTCCAAAAGAAATGTTGGCATCCGCCATTCTTCAAGAAATCTTTGGAGGGCCGGGAGAAAGCGGTGGTTATCACACCGAAGAAGAGTATGCAGTACCCGATAATTTGAAATCCTTTTTCCAAGGGAAAGAGGAAAAGCAATGCGCCTGCCAAGAGAGTTGTTGTTAAGAAAGGCCCCTTTAGGGGATGTAAATTTATAGAGTCAGAAAGGAGTTGAATCGTATGGTAATGTCTGTAAAAATTTTGGGTACGGGATGTGCCAAGTGCAACCAGCTGGAGCAAGCAACCGTGGAGGCTTTGAAGGAGTTGGGAATAGAAAATAAGGTAGAACATGTCACAGATTTCGGGGAAATCGCTTCCTATGGTGTGATGACCACTCCCGGGTTGGTAGTGGATGGAAAGGTGGCATCTTACGGCAAGGTGTTAAAGAAGGATGAAGTGAAAAAGATACTTGAAAAACTTCGGGGGTAACAAGAAATGATGAGGAAGAAAAGGGAACCGTTGTCCGGGATTAGTTTTTTTGAAAAATACTTGACCTTGTGGGTGGCCTTGTGCATGGTAGCCGGCGTTCTCATTGGCCAATTCTTGCCTCAGGTTCCGGCATTCCTAGGAAAGTTTGAATATGCCAAAGTGTCTATACCCATCGCCATTCTGATCTGGCTAATGATCTACCCTATGATGTTGAAGGTGGATTTTCAGAGCATAAAAAATGTAGGGAAAAATCCCAAAGGATTGTTCATAACATGGGTTACCAACTGGCTCATTAAACCCTTTACCATGTTTGGCATTGCCTATCTGTTCTTTTTTGTCATATTCTCCGCGTTGATTCCGGAAGAGCTGGCGAGAGACTATCTGGCAGGAGCCATCCTCTTGGGCGCAGCCCCTTGTACCGCCATGGTGTTTGTATGGAGTCATTTGACCAAAGGAAATCCTGCTTATACAGTGATTCAGGTAGCCACCAATGACTTGATTATTCTGCTAGCCTTCACCCCCATTGTTGCATTTCTCCTTGGCGTAAGTGGAGTGAAGATTCCCTGGGATACATTGTTACTGTCTGTGGTTTTATTTGTGGTAATTCCTTTGACGGGAGGGGTGTTGACACGAAATCACATCACGAAAAAGTATGGGCTGGAATATTTTCGGGACAAGTTTATCCCCAAGTTTGGGAATATTACCATTATAGGATTGCTGTTGACTTTGGTGATAATATTTTCCTTCCAAGGGAAAGTCATCGTGGAGAATCCGCTACATATCCTACTCATTGCGATACCCTTGATTCTACAAACACTGCTTATCTTCTTCATTGCCTATATGGCCAGCAGGGCATTCAAGCTTCCCCATAATATCGCCGCCCCGGCGGGTATGATTGGAGCATCCAATTTCTTCGAACTGGCCGTTGCAGTAGCTATTGCCCTATTTGGAACCCAAAGTCCGGTAGCCTTGGCAACCATTGTGGGAGTATTGGTAGAAGTGCCGGTGATGCTGCTGCTGGTGAAAATCGCCAACAATACCAAGCATTGGTTCCCGGCTGAGAAATAAGAGAACCTATACTATTGGTTACAGTTGAAGACCCGAGGAGGAAGTAGAGTGATATGAAAGGAAAACCCCTTGAGAAATCAAGGGGTTTTGACTGTAATATTATAAATTTGGTTGTGCTTACGCATTTTGATTCCCACTTATTTTTTCAGCGGATATTTAAAATACACGGAAGTGGGGCCATAGAACTGGGAATTGGGGTCAAAGTTTTCTTCATACGTTGATGTTTCGTCTTTCTCTTCGCCAGATTCCCATTTGGTGTTACTGGTATGGGTGGTGACGGATTCTCCTTGATTCACCGGGTTTTGCATGACCATAATGACTCCCGTTGTTTTGATGTTTTCGATGCCTTCTTCTCTCATGATAATGTCCTTTGATTCATCCAGCTTTTTACTTCCCGCATAGAATTCTACATCTCCGGTGGATATAAAGTTGGTTACTGTGGTTTTGGTAGCATCCACCGTGCTTTCCGTCATCAAAGGTCCCAATGCGGGTATGGTTTGTTTTCCTCGCATGGTAGTGGTTACGGTGATGTCATATCGGTAAGTCCCGGTGCCTGCAAATATTAGGGCCACGTCCTTGGTTCCTATGACAGGAAGCTCTTTGTTTTCCGTCAGGTTGGCCTGGATGGTAAAACTGTTGATCGCGTACTGGTAAGAAGTACTCCATTCTCCTGCGTCACTGGAACCACTCATCTCCGGGGCGGCCCATCCACCGGTAAGGGTCACATCGATGGTATTCTCCTTTGAGATGGGAATGGGATTTTCAAGGAGTAGGTTGTATAAAGGACCCGGAAAAGCGCTGGCCACATAGGTGCCTTTGTATTCATCTTCTATGTATATCCCGCTCATGGGATCTCCCATATCCTGAAGCACTAGGCTATTTAACCGACCTCCTTCGTTTTTAAGTACGATCTCAATGTTGGGAGGAGTTACCACAAACTCCAGAGTTTCCAACGGGGGATCTTGATCCGGGTCGGCATCGGGCCCGTATATGTTGAGCTTATTGGGGGATCCGGCATAGATATGGCCGTAAAGAGTAAAGCTGGTATTGAGGGTTCCGTCTTTTTTGAAGGTACCTGTCCAGTTGGCCACATCGGCATTCTCGTTTAGTGATGCAAACCGGACCATGTGGTTGGCGTAGGCTTTACTGGGGTCGATAACCGTAAATCCAATGGACTGATTCAGGTATTCGGATAGAGCGCTATATTCCTGTCGCAACAACTTTTCGTTTTCCATATTGATTTTCAGCGCAATCTGGTGGAAAACTCCTGGCAGTACATCTTGATAGAGCATGGCTCGTCTTTCGGCGCTGATACGGTCTCTCATGTCCTGATGAAGGCCGGCCCCTCCGCCGGTCCAGGCAAACCTTTCCCGTGCTTCCGAGACATAGTAGTCCACCCCTAATTTATTAGTGCCGGTCCAAAACTCATTGCAATGGGCCGTTACGATTTCATCAATCTTCCCTTGAATTTCATCCACGGACATGGTGGGGTTGGCCATGAGAGGATAGAAGGTCTTGTACCAGTAATCCGAACCCTTAAAGCCATCTTCTTTTCGCATGTAATAGATGGAGTAAGCATCCCGATAGATATCTTCCCGTCCTTCTATGGCTTCGGTACCGAACTTGTTAATGGAATAATCCACGATGGCCACAGCCGCCATTCCTGCCGACAGAACAGAGTTGCTCAACTTACCCACTACTTTTCCAAGGACGTAGGTATAGGAGGTTTTCATGGCGCCCACTACGGCTTCATGGGTGTTCCCGTTCATGATACTGTTGCCAATGCTCACAACCGACAGCACCAACCCTAAACTCCCCAGATGATCTCCAATGGTGTCCAGCACGTCGGTGCCGTATGCAGCGTAGCCATAGGCCTGGCCTAAATTTCCCAGAATATCCGAGCTGATACCGACGGCTTCACTAAAAGCGCCTACGCCGATTTCGTAGCAATCCTGCCCCGGGACTCCCGCAATGGAGTATTCATTCACCGCCGCGGCAAAATCCACATCCTCACTATCTCCATAAAGGCCTAGAAATTCCATTTTCGCTTTCCGGGTACCGTGCCCCGAATAGGAGAAGACCCCATATTTAGAAAGGTGGTCCGTATATATAGTCAGTATTTCCGTTTGAGAATTGTAAAAAAAGGCTACTGGCTCCCACTCCATGGTTTCTTCATTGAAGTATCCCGCACCGGGGACTTCGCCTTCCTTCACAGATAGGGGGATGGAAAGTTCAAAAACACCCTCCACTTGAGTAATTCCTTCCACCCGGAAGTCGTACACTTTCAGTTGGTTTCCGTCTTCGTCCAGAGAAGGCGCATTGGATACCTCATAGATACTGGCATTGGCTTCCGTAATGTTCATGACGGGATGGGCTTTCAACTGAACGCCATCCACTTCTAATATATAAGTGTCTTCAGTCAGCATCCCCTCTGCCAGGAGAGTTTCCTTCATGGCGCTGTTTTTGGAACCGCCACTGCATCCAAGGGTTGATACCGTAAGGGCAAGGACAAGCAATAGTGCCAGGATTTTTTTGAACATACTTCTTGCACCCCCTCTATTCTGTTTCGTCGCATCCGAATGGTCAATATAGATGTATTTTAGCACTTTGCCATGAAAGATAAAATAGTTGATTGAATATTACGAAAGCTTATTTTTTGGAGGTGCTTGTTTTGTTGCATATAGAATCGAGAAGCAGTAGAATGTAGGTGAAAAATTCAAATGGGGTGTTCGCGAACCATTTCGGGAAACGAATATCATGGCGAAAGGAGGAAACGCAAATGAACCGATTTTTAAACAACCGTTTACTTGTTTTGTTGTTTGTTATTCTGCTGGCTCTGGCATTGGTAGGATGTGGCGGCTCTGCACCGGAAGAAGGGGAAGAAGGCCAAGGGGATAACCCGTCTACATCAGGGGAAGAAGAAGTATCGGCTGAAGAACTTCTGGCCAAAGGAATGAGCGTAGAAGGATTTTCCTACGACTATGTATTAACCATGCCCAATGGAGAGGAAATCACCCATAAAATGTGGGTGAAAGGGGACAACATGCGGTCGGAAATGGACAATCCTGCCGGAGGAGAACCCATACTATCCATCGTTAATAAAGATCTGGGTGTGGTCTATGTATATCATCCGGAAGTGAACTATGCGGTACAGATGTCCTTGGATGAAGCCGATGTAGA
>CALFUG010000271.1 GCA_937928455.1 uncultured Clostridia bacterium | reverse complement strand
GGGTCGATACCCACCGCCACATAGAGTGCCGCCACATCTAAGATATGGTCCTTTAATTCCTGGGGATCATGGGGCATCGTAATGGCGTGAAGGTCTACCACACAGTAAACACAGTGGTTTCCTTCCTGCAAATCCACAAACTGCTTCAGCGCGCCTAAATAATTACCGATATGAATATTACCCGTGGGTTGTACCCCGGAAAAAATTCTCATATACTTTTCTCCTTACACCATTTTAATATAGATCTTTCTAGTTTCGATGAATTTCATGAAGGAATTTGTCTTTGATGCCCTTTTCCACCCGAGATACTGTCATTTGGGAAATCCCCAAAGTGTTGCCTACCTCTGCCTGGGTTTTGTTTTCAATGAACCGCATCCGGAAGATATGCTTGTCCTGCTCCTTCAAAGATGCTAGCACCGAACGAACAATCTCCGCATACTCAATGTTGCCATAGCCTTGCTCTTCTCTTCCGGTATATCTCTCCAAAATGGAGCCTTCTCCATCCTCCCCGGACTCTTCAAAGGTCTGGTCTAGGGACATAGGTGCGTAGGCTTGGCTGCTTTCCATAGCCTCCAGTACCATGGCATCGGATACTTCCAATCTTTCCGCCATTTCGCTGACGGTGGGACTTCTTCCCAATTCCTGGGCCAGTTCATCCCGGATACCGGGAATCTGCCCCGCCAGACTTTTCAACCTTCTTGGCACCTTGATGGCCCATTCCTTGTCCCGAAAATACTTCTTGATTTCTCCCAAAATTGTAGGCGTAGCAAAACTGGAGAACGCAAACCCCTTATCCGGGTCAAACCTCTCCACTGCTGAAATTAAGGCAAGGGCACCCACTTGATATAAGTCGTCATACCCCACACCTTTTCCCAAATATTTTTTTATGAGTACGTCCACCATGTACAGATGTTCTTCCACCAGCTGATTTCGTAACTCGACATCACCGGTGTCTCTGTACCTTTTAAATAGTTCGGTTTTTTCCATCAACACTTCCTATTGGGTGGTTCTAGCCAATGATTATCTATAATTATACGACATTCCCCGGGTTTCGGCAAAGCCTTTGCCCTATTCCAGTCCCCTCTTTTTTTCCATCACCAAAGTTTTACCACCACCGGGTTGGTCGGAAAGCTCTGCTTTGTCCATGAGGGAGCTCAGAATAAACATGGCCAGGTCTCCATCTTCCGGGCAATGACCGCATCGCTGGCACTCCCCTTTCTCGATGGTGTATTCTCCATTGCTGTCGGATATGGTAATGCGAAGGGTATCCTCCATCATCCCCACCAAAACCAGAAATCGACAGGCCAGCCGATCGTGGCCATGACAACAAATGATTTTACAGGCCTCTGAAATGGCCACACTAATGTCCTCCACATCCAATAAGGAAAAGCCGGAAGAATTGGCATAAGAGGCCACGGCCAGACGCACCGCCGAGACACTGTCTTTGCTTCCCGGCAAGGAAAATCTCAATTGATTGGGCATTTTGAACTCCTTCTCGTTGATCTGATTTCTACGTTATTCCTTCGTATCCATAGAAACTTGAGGACTTGCAGAGGAAGGTTTCTTTTCCTGCAACATCACTTCCACTTCCTCGTTGATGACCTTGGCAACAGAAATGATATTGGCTGCCTCCTTCACCTTCATAATCTTCACCCCTTGGGTGGCGCGACCAAATACGGACACGTCGGAAGCCTTGATTCGAATGATGATCCCGTCGGAATTAATCAGCAGCACCTCGTCATCCTGTCCTACCACCATGGCACTGACCAGTTCTCCGGTTTTTTTGAATTTGGACTTGTCGTAGGTCAACATTCCTTTTCCACCTCGAACCTGCACCTTGTACTCTTCCACCGGGGTTCGTTTTCCGTACCCGTTGCGGGTTACCACCAACAGTTCTTCTCCCGGTTGAACCAACTCCATGGAAACCACTTCGTCGCCCTTTTCCAACTTGATGGCTCTCACGCCACCGGCAATGCGACCCATGGGTCGTACATCCTGCTCCGAGAAGCAAATGCATTTGCCGTTCTTTGTGACGATGATCACATTGTCCGTACCGGAAGTTTCGCTGATTCCGATCATTTCGTCACCGTCCTTCAGGCTGATGGCAATCAGACCGGATTTCCGGTTGGTGTCAAATTGGGATAACGGTGTTTTCTTAATGGTCCCTTGCTTGGTGACCGCCAGAAGATAACGGTCTTCCGCGAACTCATGAATGGGAATCACTGCGGTAATTCTTTCCCGTTGCATCAAGCTGAGGAAATTGACTGCCGGCGTTCCTCTGGCGGTACGACCGGCTTCCGGTACCTCATATGCTTTAATTCGATGGGCCTTTCCCGTGTTGGTAAAGAACATCAGGTAGTCGTGGGTGGATGTCATGATCAAGCTCTTCACAAAATCATTTTCCCGGGTAGTCACTCCCATGATGCCTTTTCCACCCCGCTTTTGGGTCTTATACGTATCTGCGGATACGCGTTTTATATACCCTAAATAGGTTAGAGTAATCGCTACTTTTTCTTCCAGTATTAAGTCCTCTTCATCCAGTTCCCCTTGATCCGCCATAATTTTCGTACGACGGGGATCCCCATATTTCCCTCGAACCTCTAACAACTCTTCTTTGATAACCCCCATCAGCAGGTCATCGTTGGCCAACAATTTTAGGTAATAGGCGATCATTTTCTGAAGGTCTTCGTATTCCTTCTCTATCTTTTCACGTTCCAATCCTTGCAAACGGGCCAGACGCATATCCAGAATGGCCTGGGCCTGGATGTCCGACAATCCAAAACGTGCCATCAGGTTTTCCTTGGCATCATTGTAACTGGACCGAATGATTTTGATAATTTCATCAATATTATCCAGGGCAATGCGCAACCCTTCCAAGATGTGGGCCCTGGCTTGGGCTTTGGCCAAATCGTATTGGGTTCTTCGGGTTACCACGTTTTTCTGATGCTTCAAATACTCCGTGAGAATTTCTCTCAGGTTAAGTACCCTCGGCTCCCCGTCCACCAGTGCCAGCATAATCATGCT
>CALFUG010000270.1 GCA_937928455.1 uncultured Clostridia bacterium | reverse complement strand
CGGAACCCGGTAATCAACGGTACGGAATTGGTCAAGGCCGCCATACTGGTGGCCAAAGCCAGCCCGCCATGGGCCATGGGCCCCACCAACAGCAGATTCAACACAATATTTACGCCCACCCCGATTCCGGCGTAAATCATGGGCGTCTTCATATCGTGCAAGGCATAATAGCCTCGAAACATCAAATCGTTCACCGCCATGAAAGTCAATCCCACGGAATAGAACAAATAAGCCGTGTTGGTCAAAGCCGTTGCGCCCGCGTCAAAGGCCCCCCGCTCAAAAACCACTTGCACCATTTCATTGCTATAGACCATGGCACCCAAAGAAAAGGGCAAGGCAATCATCACTACCAACACCAGGCCTCGCTGCATAATTCCCCCAAATCGCTCCAGTTCTTCCCGGGCACTGGCACGATTCAATTTGGGATAAATCAGGGTGGTTAATACTGTAATACTAAGAGACATAATCAATGTATTGAGGATGCCCGCATAATTCAAAGCCGCCATACTACCCTCCGGAAGGCCGGAAGCCAGGGATTTATCCACAAAAAGATTAATCTGACCCATACTGGACCCAATAAACACGGGGATTCCCAATAGGGAAATTTTTCGGATGGTTTCCTTTAGATGGTCCCCGCTTCGCGTATAGCGAAATCCTCGGGATCGAGACAGTATGCCGAAGATAATCAATCGAATGGTATAGGCAATCAACATGCCGAAGGCCAGGAAATAGTGGGTGGTAAAAGCACTAATCACAATGACGGAGATTAACACCACGTTCTGAATATATCCCACCAGGATCTGGGGGATGAAGGTTCCTTTGTATTGAAGGTAGTTATCCAAAATACCGGAGACCGCAGAAAACAGAATATACGAGAAGGTTACCTTCAGGAAAAAGCTGGTAAGCTGTGCTGTCTCCCCGGTAAAGCCCGGAGCAAAAATGGATACCAGCAGGTCGGAAAAAACAATGCCAAACACCGCAGCCAACCCGGAGAATACCAAAAGAATCCGTATTACTTGAGAAGTGAAAACAAACCCGGCATCTTCCCCGTCTTTTTCGATTCTCTCGGAAAGAAGAGGCATGTAAGCAGTGGCAATGGCGGCAAAAAAAGCAGCAAAAAGAATCCCAGGCACCGCCTGGGACATGACATAGGCATCCACCACATAATTGGTGCCAAAAAAGGAAGCCATGGCCATCTCCCGGGCAAATCCCAGAACCTTGGAACCCAAGGTCAATAAAGCCATCCAAAATGCCGTCTGTATTAAATTATTTTTCCACCCGCGTTTTCCCATAGTTGCTTCCTGTTATTTCCTATAGTGCTTCGATGGCTGCCCGGGCTTCATCCATTTTGCTCTCCGATTCCAAAGCAAAAATCAAGAAGGTCTCGGCAAACATACTATAATCCTGACCGCTGACGGCCATAAAGAAAATGTTTTCCAGCACCAGGGTATAATACTCCGCCAACTCCAAGAAACTGGTCAATTTTTCGTGAGCCAACAGTTCTTGGGGTGAAAAGTCCTCATTCTTAATTTCTTTTCCCAACGCCGTATTGGCCTTGGCCACCTCATAATCAATGCTCACACCGTCTGCCATGGCTTGCAGTTGAAGGGGATCCTGGGTAGATTGCAACACAGAAATCTTGGCTGTGGATTGATTGTACAATTCCACCGCCTGATTGAATAAATCCGTCATGGCCACCGTTGCCGCAGACCGCTCTTCCACCGGTGTAGGCACATCCCTATGGATGGAAATGGTTTGAGTACTACTATTCCATTCGATAGAAGCTCCCATCAAACCGGAAATGGCCCGAATGGGCAAGTAGGTGGTGCCCCCATATATTATGGGGTATACACGCTTTCCATTCACATCTTGGAAGGCTTGAAGTTCAAAATCGTACATAATTTTTACATCCGGCTTCAAATACACGGTAATGATGGTTTGGCCCGGCCTGGATCCCAAGGGGACCACCGGCTTTAACTCCGGTTCCACCATTCCCGTGGTCCCTTTATACGGCATGCTGATGGTTTTGCCAATGAATACAATTTGATTCTTGGCTTCCCACTCTATATTTTCTCCCATCAGCTCCGACACCCCCCGAACGGGAATGTAGGTGGTGCCGCCATATATAATGGGATATACCGGTGTGCCGTTTACATCGGTAAACCCCAACTCCTGTTCATTATATAACAAGGTCACATTGGGCTTATGGTACGCCAGCACTTTGGAGGGAGAAGGCAAGGTGCTCTCCTCTCCATATGCAAATACGCCTTGACCAAGGATCAAGGCTACTGCCAGCAAACCCGCTACTACCTTTCGAAAGCTCATGATAACCCAACCTCCCGAACCTTTATTTCCTGATTGATTGTTATGGACCCTTTGCAGCACAAAGTCCGCTCCAATATTTTACCATAAATCAGAAAGGATGGGTAGCCGACATCTTATTTTAGCCCCACTTTCACTTCTTCCCCTGGCTTTAAATCACAATCTTCCGGAAGCCCCAACTTCACCTTGATGCTCTTTTTGTTTTTGTTGGCCATAGTCTGCATGTCCTTGGGGGTATACACGCTTTCCACATCAATATATTTCACCGTCCCCTGGTACTCCCTTTGGTTTGCTTTCACCACCAAACTCTGCCCATATTCCAAGTCATGAACCCGATCTATAGGGAGATAAAGTACCACAACTTTTCCTTCCTCTATGGCCAAATCCACCAGATTGAACCCCGGAGAAACCACATCTCCTGCTTGATAGCTTTTGCTCATCACCACGCCGTCCTTGGCCGCCCGAATAGTGAACTTATCCAAGAGTTCTTCCATGTCCTCCACTTGAATTTCCAAAAGTTGGATATCGATTTTCGTTCCACTGGTAGTATCCCCACTCTTGGCATTTTCCCATAAGGCTCTGGCAGATGTCAAAGCGCTGGAAGCGGCGTCGGCTCGTACTTTGGCTTGTTCCAGTACATCCTTGGAAATGGCTCCCTGTTGATACAAGGTCTGGGCATCCCGATAATCCTGGCCCGCTTTTTGGCTGGCGGACAAAGCACTATTGTAATTGGCCTCCGTAACCGCCAGGTTTGTCTCTGCTTGGGTGCGGACTCCCGTTCCCCCTTGCTCCTGCGCCAACCCCAATTTTCTTTTTTCCAAAGTCAGCAACAATTGATCATAAGCATGTTGCTGTTCCTTGGAATCCACCACCGCCAAAACATCTCCCGCTTTGACAGGCTGCCCCAATTCCACCGGCATCTCCAGGATTTTCCCGGGAACCTCCGCCACATGGGATAACATGGTGGCTTCTACCAACCCGGTATACCGGTTTCCACCCAGCCAATAGAAAATAGCCACCGCTACCAGAACCCCTACCAGTATCAGCACAGGGATTTTCTTCTTCTGAAGTTTTTCTATTCTTTCCATCTTTTCCATTGGCAAAACCCTCCTAGATCCTTCGATATCTCTTTAATAGTAGGGTATTGGCTGCCATAAAGGCCCCCGTCAACCCCAGCAGAATAATTACATCCAAGGCAATGGGGCCAAACCCGCTGCCGCGAATCATGATTTTATCCAAAGCATCCGCCACATAATAGATGGGCATGATTTTCCCCACAGCAGCCCACCCCGGGGACAAGTCAAACAGTCCGGTGAAAAACACTTGGGGCACAATGACAATGGGGATAAATTGAATCATTTGAAACTCGCTGCTGGCCGCTGTCGACAATAAGATTCCCAGAGACAAAGCCGTCATGGCGGATAGCAACGTTAACAGCAGCACCAACCACAAAGAGCCAATCATCATCACCTTCAATACATAAATCACATAGAAGGTGATAATGGCAGATTGTACCACCGTAATGGCTCCGAAGCCTGCCATGTATCCCGTGACAATCTCCCATCTCTTGATGGGGGTAGACAACAATTTTTCCAAGGTTCCGGTGGTTCGTTCCTGCAGAAAAGAAATGCCGGATATTAAGAAAGTAAAAAAGAACACCAGAAACCCGATAAACAAGGAACCAAAGTTGTCAAACAAAGTCAAGTCATCGGCTCCATACACATACCGCACCTCTGTCTTCAAATCCGGCCGTTCCATAGAACCTGCCATGGCTTTTTTCGCCTGCTCCATGGCCGCCAACACCTGATTGGCCTTGGTACTATTTCCCCCATCCAACTCCACCTGAAGTTTGCCGCTAATGAGCTTCACTGTAGCCGTAATCTCCCCCTCTCGAAGCATTTCTGCTCCCTCCGACTCGGTGCACCGGATGGGTGTAATATTGTTTTCATACAGATTTTCGATATAGGCTTGTGGCGCATTCACCACGCCCACCTTCATATCCGTTATGGTGGTATCCAGAATGAAGTAAATTAGGGTCAACAGAATGAGAGGGGCGCACAAGATGAGTGCCAAGGTTCTCTTATCGTTAAATAACTGTTTGATAATTCGAAAGGCCATGGCCCTAATCCTCATGGAGATCACCTCCATAATGAATAAAAGCCTCTTCCAGGCAACTGGCACCCACATTCTTTTGTAACTCCTGGGGCGTGCCTTCTGCAATCAAGCATCCTTTTCGCATCATTGCCAAGCGATGGCATTTCAGCGCTTCATCCATTACATGGGTGGTGACCACAATGGTCACTCCCTGGTCCGACATTCGGTAAAGCTCCTTCCAAATGTCCTGGCGCAAAAGAGGGTCTATCCCCACGGTGGGCTCATCCAATATTAATACCTTGGGGTGATGAAGAATGGTCATAGCCAAAGAAAGCCTTCTTTTCATCCCCCCCGAATAAGTAAAAACGGGACGATATAGATCTTCTGACAGATTCACCAGCTCCATGACTTCCTGAATTCTACTCTTGATCTGATCCTTTTCCATGCCATAAATTTGGGCGAAAAATGCCAAATTATCCGCCGCCGTTAACATCATATAGAGGGCATCGGATTGCGCCATATAACCGATGTCGTTCATCAAGGATAACTGCGGCATTTCCTCACCCAGCACAAAGGTTTCTCCCGAGGTAGACTCCAGAATTCCGGACATGATTTTTACCGTGGTGGTTTTCCCGCAACCAGAAGGACCCAAAAGTCCGTAAATACCACCATAAGGAACGCTCAAAGAAATTCCTTTTAGCGCTTCCTTGTCTCCGTAGGATTTACTGATTTGGTTTAAGATGATACAGCCATCCTGCTCTTTGTCCACCAAACGTGCCCCTTCTTTCTTGAATCCACCAACATGTTGTTCTATACTATTATTATATATGAGGCTTACCGAAAAAAACCATCAACAATTCCCACAGATTTGTTGGGCAAAGGGTTTTGAGAATAATAGCATAAAAGGAGGGTGAGAGGATGAAGCAGGAATCCAGTCAGGTTGCCCAAACCAAAGAGCGCCTGCGAAACGCATTTTTTGAATTGTATGCCACCAAAAAAATTGAGCATATCAGTATCAAAGAAATCGCTGATTTGGCTCAATTAAATCGAGGGACTTTCTACGTGTATTACCGGGACATCTATGACCTGTTGGAAAAAGCGGAAGACGAGTTAATTCTGGAACTGGTCAGCATGATTAAAGACGTGATTCCACCTCTCCTTAGAGATGACAATTTAGGGCCATTTCTGCCACCCGTAGCCTTCTACAACCGGAACAAAAAAATCTTGCAGGTATTGTTGGGCCCCACCGGCGATCCTCACTTTGTCCACAAGATCAAAGGGATTGTAAAGAATACCGTCCAGGAAATCTTCCGCCGGGAGAATGTTCCTCCCGTTAAAAATATGGAATATGTGGTTGAATACATTGCCTCTGCCCAAATCGGAATCATCTCCTACTGGATGGTAGAGAAAGATATGGCCCTTCCCGTGGAAGAACTGGGAGAAATGGTTAAGCATATCATCCTGCACGGCCCCAT
>CALFUG010000269.1 GCA_937928455.1 uncultured Clostridia bacterium | reverse complement strand
TCTTTCAACGGCTTCCCCTTGTTTTCTAGAAAGCGATTAGGCTAGCCGGATCGATGCAGCCATCGTTATGACGGATTTCAAAATGAATATGAGACCCGGTGGCATTTCCCGTTCTACCCACCGTGGCAATGGTCTGTCCTTGGGCAACGTCATCGCCTAGGGACACACTGATGGTATTACAATGGGAGTAATAGGTTTTATAACCGTTCCCGTGATCGATGATAACCAACAATCCATAAGAATTTCTTGATCCTGCGTAAATCACCGTACCCCCATCACTGGCGTAAATGGCAGTACCCACCGGCGCGGTCAAATCCACTCCGTAATGCATCCTTCCATTTCGTTGACCATAGGGAGAAGAAAACACATATCCTTGTACTGGACATAAAAAAGTGCCCGTTCCAGCGACAACCGGTCCCTCATATGCGATAAGAGAATAATTTCCGGAAGCATATACTGTGTTTTGTCGGGTTCCCATTAGAACCTGTTGATTCACCGGCTCTTTAATGGTTCTTACTGCGATAATTTCTTCCGATGTAACAAATCCATTTTCACGTACCACATATTTGACTTCTTCCCCTAATCCGGGGGCCCCCATAGACATCAAGGCACTTACTCCCTCTGAAACTTCATCTGTATACGCATACTCTGTTTCAAAATTTAGCGGAACTAGATTTCTTTCATAACTGCCTGTAGAAGATATTTCTTGAGGGGCTCGCATAGCTTCTACTCCTAAAATAGGTAAAAGTGTAGCACCCACAAAGAGAATGGCCAGAATACCGGCCCGTATTTTTCGATTCATTCATTATACCTCGCTTCTTCGGAAATATTGAAAAATCGCCCTTTCCGATTGGCCTTGTATAGGCTACCCCATTTCTCACTTTATGTCAACATTTTTCCCAAAGTTTCACCGTTTCAACACAAAGAAAACGCTCACATTTGTTGGTATTTCAACATTTGAGCGTTATTCCTTCTTTTTAGTTTTATTCGGTTTTTATGACTATTTTTCTATCATTTTCACCTTTTTCATCCGCTGCGCTTTTACCGGTTTGTCCCGAAAATCTCTAGGGCTCTCTACTATTTCATCCACTACATCCAGTCCTTCTGTTATCTTTCCAAAGGCTGCATACCCACCATCTAGGTGTGGGGCATCATGAACCATGATGAAAAATTGGGACCCTGCAGAATCCGGGTGTCCACTTCTGGCCATACTTAGCACACCCCTTTGGTGGCAAAGATTATTGTCAACCCCGTTTTGGGCAAACTCCCCTTTGATGGTATATCCCGGGCCGCCCGTTCCCGTACCTTGAGGACAACCTCCTTGAATCATAAATCCGGGAATTACACGGTGAAATGTCAAACCATCATAAAAGCCTTCCTGCACCAACTTCTCAAAATTAGCCACTGTTTCCGGGGCCATATCCTCATAAAGCTCCCCCTTCATCTCTTTGCCATTTTCCATTTCAATTACAATCTGTTTCATTATGCCGTCCTTTCTCACGTCTACGAATCCCATCATCTCATTCTTGTAAGCTTTCCATCTCTCACAAACATATTTTATATTAGCGCACCTTAAACGCCGTGTGAAGGAAGCCGTCCTTCCTTTCCAACAGTTCCCATAGCTCATTTTTCAAATATTCAGGGTATAATACTTCCAACCCTTGCATCTCATCCCGGGAAACATATCGCACCTCTTCCACCACTTGATGGTCGACTCCTCTTTCCGGATCTTGACCTACCACAAGAGTCCCCCCTGTCACTTCTCCCAGAAAGAAGTTGACAAACCGCTGACCCCGTCTGGGTGACACTTCTTCTACATGCCAAAGCATTTTTCCAATTTCTACATTCAGTCCCGTTTCTTCCAATACTTCTCTGCGGGCAGCCTCCAAGGCATTTTCTCCCTCTTCGATGGACCCCCCGGGCACCAACCAAATATCCTTTCCATCCTGATGATGCTTCACCATCAATACTTCCTTACGGTCATTAAAGATAACCACTCTTGCTCCGCCTACCCACATATGAACGCTCCTATCACGCCCATACCCAAAATGATAAAGGTAGGGCTAATTTTTAACTTAGATATTAACAAAAAGGATACCCCAAAAATAGCGGCAGGAATCACATTAATTGCGGCCACAGGATCTTCCAAAAAATTTCGACTAAACACCGGATGATTAAATAGGGCCGTTTCTGCTAGCATGATGGCCGCCGCGGCTATCAATCCGGCAGTAACCGGCCGAATCCCTGCAAAGATTCCCTTCACGCCCAATGTGTGTTGGTATCTTGTGACCAAACGGGCCACTACCAGCATAATAATAAAGGAAGGTAAGGCGATTCCCAATGTGGCCACCATAGCCCCTAGTACACCCGCATAATGAAATCCTACATAGGTAGCTGCATTCACGGCCACCGGACCAGGAGTGATTTGAGATAGGGCCACTAGATCCGAAAACTCTTGGCGGCTCATAAATCCGAATTCCTGGACGCCCTGGAATATTAACGGGAGCATGGCCAGTCCGCCACCAAACCCCACCAATCCAATTCGGAAGAAAAGGTAGAACATCGTGAGATAGGTCATTTCTTTGCCTCCCTTCTCTGCCGAAAAATGGCATAAAGAATTCCCAGGAAGGCTCCAAGAACAATGGCCCATATGGCGGAAACGTTAAATGCGGCTACTGCCACAAAGCTGCCTATGGCCAACACCCAAGGGAACCA
>CALFUG010000268.1 GCA_937928455.1 uncultured Clostridia bacterium | reverse complement strand
CCATCCAGACACTCCGGGAATCCGGTGACTTCTGCTATTCCAGTGGCTGAAATTTGATTCTCTTGCAACAAACGAAGAGTCCCGCCGGTAGATATAATCTCCCAACCCAGGTCTACCAGTCCTTTGGCAAAGGGCAAGAGGTTTTCTTTATTGGAAACACTAATCAATGCCTTCATTTTCTTCTCCTTATTTATGTTTATTCTCTACCATCCCAACAATATGTACACAACTTACAAGAATCCACCCCTACCGCTTTCATAACGTCCTCTAAGTATTGGAACTTCAGGCTGGTAAAGCCTAGTCGGGCCCCAATAGATGCCACCATTTGCTGATGCTTCTCTGTATGAGGGTTGGCATATTCTTCGAGAATCTCCCGGGTTACCTGCTCCGGTCGAATATTTTCTAATTCACACAATGTTCTTCGAGTAATCAGTTCCATATCGTTTACACTTCGGGAAAAATTCAGGTATTTACAACCATATAGAATGGGTGGACAAGCGGACCTTACATGAATATCCTTGGCTCCATTGTCATATAGATACCGAACCGTCTCAGACAGTTGCGTCCCGCGGACGATGGAATCATCCACCAGTACAAACTTCTTCCCATCGATGATTTCAAACACGGGTATCAGCTTCATGCGGGCAATTAGCTCCCGGCTTTTCTGCTTTTGCAACATGAAGCTTCTGGGCCATGTAGGGGTGTATTTTATAAGTGGTCTGGAATAAGGAATTCGGGAGTGATTGGCATACCCCAATGCATGGGCCACCCCACTGTCCGGAACCCCCGCAACATAATCTACATCCACCAACAGGGGGTCCCTTTGGTCGCGATTGGCCAACAGACCGCCATTTCGACAACGCATCGCCTCCACGTTCACCCCCTCATATGTAGAAGTGGTATATCCAAAGTAAGACCACAAAAACGTGCATATCCGCATCTCTTCCCGAGGAGCGGACAAAGTTTGAACCGAATCCTTGGTCAACAATACGATTTCTCCCGGTCCCAACTCCTTCACTTTGTTGTATCCAATATTAATAAAGGCAAAGGACTCAGAGGCTGCACAAATGGCATCGTCCTTCTTACCGATAATCATGGGAGTTCTTCCCATTTTATCACGTGCCGCATATAGGCCGTCCTTCGTTAGTATAAGAAGGGTTAGTGATCCCTGTACCTGATCCTGTACCTTTTGAATTCCCTCTAAAATAGTATCTCCACAAGAAACCAACATGGCCACCAATTCTGTGTTATTAATTTCGCCGTCGTTCATTGCCATGAACTGCATGGAGCCCTTTGAAAACAGTTCTTTGATCAGTTCCTCTTTATTATTAATCCTTCCCACCGTTCCGATGGCGTATTCTCCGAGTCGTGAAAATACCGTCAAGGGCTGGGGGTCCCCATCACTAATGCTTCCAATCCCCATGTTGCCCTGCAACTCTTCCATCTCCGCGGCAAACTTGGTACGAAATGGTGCATTTTCTATATTATGGATACTTCTTTTAAACCCTGCTTTTCCATAAACACACAGGCCACCTCTTTTGGTCCCGAGATGGGAATGGTAGTCCGTTCCAAAATATAAATCTTCTACACAATCTCCCCCACTGACAATCCCTAGCAGTCCTCCCATTTCTCACTCCTTCCATCCATCTCCATCAATACCTTCTTCACTCCCTCTACCATCAGTTGATGCTCTAAGTCAAGCACACGACTGGCCAGACTCTCCGGGGTATCCGTTTTTTCTACACCCATTTGATGTTGAAGGATAATCTCACCTTGATCCACCCCTTCTGTCACATAGTGAATCGTTGCCCCCGTGACAGTATCCCCACTTTCCAACACCATTTCATGCACCTTTAGTCCATAACAGCCCTTGCCCCCATATTTCGGCAGCAAAGAAGGATGAATATTGACGATTCTCCCCAAAAAAGCATTCACGATTTCCTTGTCCAGAATTTTCAAGTATCCGGCTAGCACCACCAAATCCGGCTTCGCTTCCAACAATAAATGCATCAGATTTTCGCTATACTCTCGAGAATCACAAGGGCCTTTCGGTACCCGACCGGGGATTCCTGCCATTTTTGCCCTCTCTAGCCCCTTTGCCTCGAGATTGCTGGATATTACAATCACAATTTCTGCATTTGGAATTTCACCCTGAGTAATCGCATCTATCAATGATTGCAAATTGGTACCGCCTCCGGATATGAGCACCGCTATCCGATTCTTCCTATTCAAAGGTTACACCCTCTCCCCGAATAATAGATCCCATCAAAAATGGTTTTTCTCCTTCCCTCCGAAGGATATCCATGACAGAATCTTTACGCTCTTTGGAAATCACAAAAATATACCCTACACCCATGTTGAATGTAGAAAACATTTCTTTTTCCTCTACGTTTCCCAACATTTGTAAATAGGAAAAAATGGGTGGTAAGTTCCACACGTCTCTGTGAATCTTTGCCCCCAGTCCTAAGGGCAATATACGAGGAATATTCTCATAGAAACCGCCACCCGTGATGTGAACCATACCCTTCACATTTTCTGTTTCCAACACCTTTCCCACAAGCTGAGAATATATACGTGTCGGTGTCAGGAGTTCTTCACCCAAAGTACAGCCCAACTCCTCTATATATGTATCTAGAGGTATTTTATGTTCTTCCAGAACAATCTTTCGAATCAAAGAAAATCCATTGCTATGCACACCACTGGAAGAAAGCCCTATTAGCACATCTCCTTCCGCAATCGAAGACCCGTCCACCATGCAATCTCGATCCACCATTCCTACACAGAATCCCGCCAAGTCGTATT
>CALFUG010000267.1 GCA_937928455.1 uncultured Clostridia bacterium | reverse complement strand
TGGCTCAGGGCGTTCCCAAGGATGACATCTTTCTGGACCACGCCGGGTTTTCCACTTACGAATCTATGGTGCGGGCAAAAAAAATATTTCAAGTGGAACGGGCTTTGGTGGTAACTCAGGAATACCATCTGTACCGCGCCCTGTACATCGGTCAACAACTGGGTCTCTCCCTGGAGGGAGTCTCTGCAACACGTACAGAATATCAGGGTCAAGCCGGTAGAGATCAGCGAGAGTTCTATGCACGAAACAAAGATTTTCTTCAAACTCTTACTTGGCCAGACCCCACCTATCTGGGTGAACCCATCCCCATTACGGGAGATAGTTCTCTGAGCCATGACCAGTAAACCTCTTTCCTCTTCTGTTGATAAGTGGTTTCTACAGTGATACTATATCATTAAGAAACTCTCCATTGGAAAGGATTTCATCATGATTATCCAGGAAGCCGCCGAAATGTACTTGGAAACTATTTATGGGCTGTCTCTAAATTTGGAGCATGTCCGATCCATTGACGTCGCCAAAAAAATGGGCTATTCCAAGCCCACGGTCAGTGTTATGATGAAGGATTTTCGAGAAAACGGCTACATCGAAATGGATGAAAAAGGCTACATCACCTTGACGAAAAAAGGTCTTTCTGTAGCAAAAGCCATGTACCAGCGACACCATACCATCGCAGAAATTCTAATGGAAATGGGTGTCGATAAAAAGACCGCTTATGAAGACTCGTGTAAAATCGAGCACGACTTAAGCGATCAAACCTTCCAATGCATTTGCGATTATTTTCAGAAACAACCTTCAAAGGGTTGAGGTTCTTTCCCATCCACCAGCACCAATTGAGGTTCCCATTGCGGGTCTAGTACCACTAGGTCCGCTTTTTTTCCTTCTAAAATAGAGCCGTACTCATGAGAAACTCCCAATACTCCTGCCGGATTTAGGGTGGCCGCCTGAAATGCCCACTCCATGGGAATCCCAAATTCCACCGCTTTTTGCACACAGCGCAGAAGGGGTGTATTGCTTCCAGCCAGGGTGCCATCCTCCAGCTTGGCGGCTCCGTCCCGAAGGTAGATGCGTCGATGACCGCAAAGATATCCGCCTTCCGGTTCCTGATCTTCAGAGCAGCCCATGGGAGACAACCCATCACTGACCAACACAACACGATCTCGTCCCAACAGTTTAAAGGTGAGCCGAACGGCAGCTTCATGTACGTGGACACCATCCGAGATCAGCTCGCAAGTCACTTCTTCTCTCTCGCTGACGGCACCCAGAAGCCCAGGGGCTCGATGCATAAAGGGCAACATCCCATTATATAGATGAGTTACATGGTGGGCTCCCGCAGAAATGGCCTCCTTCACCTGCTGATAATTGGCCACGGTGTGTCCCATGGATACCACAGGCCCTTTTTCTCCCAGAGAAGCCATGTCTTTTATAAATTCCAAACCTCCCGGTAGCTCCGGTGCCATGCTAATGACACGAATCGCCCCTCCCGAGGCTTCCCATATGTCCTTGAATTCCTGGAAATCAGGAGGCGACAGATAATTCTCGTCCTGCGCCCCTCTTTTTTCAAAGGAAAAATAGGGTCCCTCCATATGGATTCCCAACAGTCGGGCATGAGATGACGTTTCTTTTTCGCATTTCTTCATTAAACCATGGGTCATGGAATAGGTGAATTCCAATTCCTCTGCTGGCAAAGCCATAGAGGTTGCCAGGAAAGAGGTGGTTCCCACGGAACTCAAATATCGGGCCATTTTTTCCACCCCGGCCCCATCCGCATTGGAGTAGTCTTCTCCGCCGGCACCATGAATGTGAATGTCTATCAACCCCGGCACCAGCCAATGCCCCTGGAGATCTCTGGCATCTTCTCCTGAAGTGGGCGTTACATCCTCCCCCACCTCTTGGATTCGATCCTCTTCTATCCGCACATCTCTTCGTCGAAACTGAAAATCATCGCACAATACCAATCCGTTTTTTAACAGCATGTGAGAATCCCTCCTTTGTTTCTCATGTTTCCAACCTGCTTCTTTCCGTCATCCGTCTATCCCAATCGTTGCAAGGCATCTTGGTCCGCCACCACCGTCAAATTGGGATGCATCTGTAAAATAGAGCCCGGCACCGAGGGGGTCACCGGCCCCGTCAACACCTGTTTTAATATCTCTGCTTTGTATTCTCCACTGACACAAAGTAAAATTCTTTTGGCCTGCATGATAGACCGGATACCTAGGGTGATGGCCTTTTCCGGTACCTGTCTCTGATGCTCAAAAAACCGGGCATTATAATACCGGGTACTTTCCTTTAACGACACCACATGGGTGCTTTTCTCAAAAGCAGAATGGGGTTCATTAAAGCCAATATGACCATTTCTCCCCAACCCCAATAATTGCATGTCGATTCCGCCCAGGGATTGAATCAGTTCATCATATCTTTCGCATTCTGCTTCCAGGTCCTCCGCCAATCCGGAGGGAATATGAGTATTTTCCTTGCGTATGTTCACTTTATTAAAAAAGTTTTGATCCATGTAATACCGGTACCCTTCCGAATCCTCCGGGCCCAAACCCACATATTCATCCAGGTTCACGGTGCGAACATAGGAAAAATCGATGTCTCCCTTTTCATACCAATGAACCAAGGTGGAGTAAATACCCAAAACCGTTTCTCCCGTGGCCAACCCCAACACCGCATTCCCCTTTAGAATCACTTGGGCAGACAACACGTTAGCTGCCTTGCGGCTCATGTCCTCATAGTCTTTTGCACTAATGATTTTCATGAATGGTCTTCTCCCTTCTTCTCCAATACCCCACTAGCATTTTT
>CALFUG010000266.1 GCA_937928455.1 uncultured Clostridia bacterium | reverse complement strand
ATCACCGGCACCCAAATCCAACGGGATACTTTTGTGGAAAACTTGCTGCAGAAAAAACCAGCCAATGCAGAAATCGTCCACATAGAAAGATATCCTATAGAGGGAATTTCGTATGGGGAATTCACCATTCAAGGCAGCCAGGAGGCAGAGGATCAGATCCGAATGATTTCTCCGGACTTGGCCTTGTGTGAAGACTGCGAAAAAGAATTACACAATCCGAAGGATCCTCGCTATCTCCACCCCTTTATTAGTTGTATGGCTTGTGGCCCCCGGTTTACCATTCTGGACCGGCTGCCCTACGACCGCCAAAATACCACCATGGTAGATTTCCCTATGTGTGATTTTTGCCAAGGCCAGTATCAGGATCGAAAAGATCGTCGTTACCATGCCCAAACCATCAGCTGCCATCAGTGTGGCCCTCAGCTACTTTGGGATTCAGGGGATGAAGAGCAGAATGAAAACTGGCTGGCTCATTCCGTGAAGCATCTTCAGGAAGGCGGTGTGTTGGCCCTAAAAAGTATCGGCGGCTATCATATGGTGGCAGATCCCTTTCAACGAGAAGCCGTGGAGAAGCTTCGCCTATGGAAACAGCGAGAGGAGAAACCCTTCGCCTTGATGTTCTCCTCCGTGGATGAAATTCGAGAATATTGTTACGTGTCCCGGGAAGAAGAGGATTTGCTTCGATGCGGCGCAAGACCCATCCTACTTCTTCGGCGAAAAGAGAATGCGCCAAAACCCATTTCTCATCGAGTATATGGTACCAGCCCCTATTTGGGGTGCTTCCTTCCTTCCTTTGGCGCACAGGTCCTTTTATGTGAAGCCATGGGTCCTGTTATTATGACCAGCGCCAACGGAAAGGATCAACCCATACGGAAGGATGAGGCGGAAATTCGAGACTTCATGGAGGGAAAAGGTCCTATTCTATATAACCGGAGAAGAATACGGATTCCATTGGATGATTCCGTGGTTCGTGTAGTAGACAACAAGCCCCAAATGATTCGACGGTCCAAGGGGTACGTACCCTTGCCCATCCATATGCCCACCTCATTACCAAAGGAAGAAATGATATTGGCCATGGGAGGAGATTTGAAGGCCGCCTTTTGTTTGACCAAAGGACCTTTTGCCACCATTAGTCCATTTTTCGGAGACCTTTCAGGGGGAGAGACAGGAAGGGTTTACCGGGAAACCTTGTCTCAGATGAAGGAGCTATTAGACATCAAACCCGCATGTCTGGTTTCTGATTACCATCCCGGATATGCCACCACAGCGTGGGCAGAGGAGATGGCCCGGAAAGGAAGTCTTCCCTTGAGAAAAGTCCAGCATCACCACGCCCATGTGGCCTCGGTGATAGCAGAACATCACTTGAATGGATTGGTGGTGGGAGTGGCGTTGGATGGAACGGGATATGGCGAAGACGGTGAAATTTGGGGGGGAGAATTTTTCCTTTGTGAGGAAGAAACCGCCATTCGGAAGGCCCATCTTGCCAATGTGACCATGGTGGGCGGAGATGAAATTTCTTATCATGGTGGCAAAGCGGCCCTCTGTTATCTCAATGCCAGAGAAAAAGGAATCCACACTGGCACCTTTCTTTCCAAGAGGGAGAGCGGGGAGATTCAATTGGACTTGGAGCCCATTTTCGCCCATGGAGAAAAAAGAGCATTTCTCGGAGAAGAAGAAAAGGCCTTGTACCTGGCGGCCATACAACACCGGGTTAACACCCATCAGAGCTCCAGCGCCGGCCGGTTATTTGACGCAGTAGCCGCTCTCTTGGGCATCGGCACGGTAAACAGATATGAGGGAGAACTGGCCATGGGACTGGAAGCCGCCGCCCAACAAGGTCGGGATAAACCGGGAGTGGAACCTGTTTGGGATTTGGCCTATGGGTTTCATCATCAATTGGCCCAAGTGGTGGTGCGGCAAACATGCCAAATGGCGGAAGAGGCAAACACCCGGCAGGTAGCCCTTTCCGGCGGTGTGTTTCAAAATGCCGTGTTGATAGAAGAAGGATTACAGGGGCTTCGGGAAAACAAATTACTCCCCTATTATAATAGAATGGTGCCGCCTAACGATGGAGGCATCAGCTTGGGACAAGCTTATGTGGCCATGAAATGGCGGGAAAAGGAGAAGAGATAAATGTGTATTGCCATACCGGGAAAGGTGGTTTCCATAGAAGACCGTCAAGCAGTGGTAGACTTCAAAGGAAATCAAGTGAAAGTCAACGTGGCTTTGATTCAGCCCAAGGTTGGGGATTATGTGCTGATTCATGCAGGCTGCGCCATTCAGGTCATCGATGGGGCGGAGGCGGAGGAGATGCTGGAGATTCTGGGGGAAATGTAAGTTGAAAAACCAAGAAGAAATTTTGAAACAATTAAAAAATTATGACGGTCCCCCGTTGAAGATCATGGAAGTGTGTGGCACCCACACCGCTGCTTTATTTCGAAATGGCATACATAGTC
The DNA here is from genome assembly GCA_937928455.1 of uncultured Clostridia bacterium. Classification (GTDB taxonomy): domain Bacteria; phylum Bacillota; class Clostridia; order Peptostreptococcales; family Anaerovoracaceae; genus JAAZGD01. Next base: position 163 of record CALFUG010000266.1, on the reverse strand, counting down.
TGCTATCTCCCAAAATTCAATTGATTTCCGGGCCCGGGTGCCCCGTATGCGTGACACCAACCCAATACATTGACCGGTTGGTGGAGATTTCCCTGACTCCCCATCATCAAGTATGGACCTTTGGAGATATGATGAAGGTGCCCGGGGAAGAAGAGAGTCTGTC
>CALFUG010000265.1 GCA_937928455.1 uncultured Clostridia bacterium | reverse complement strand
GGGGGAATGGAAACGGGTTCATGGATCCTTGTCAACCATCCCGGAAGATCGGTGGGAAGAACAGGCAACGGATTTAAACCCGGGGAGTCTAAAGGAATGGGTGGATTTCGTGTTTCCCGTGTTGCATGGACCATTCGGTGAAGATGGCACCATTCAGGGAATGCTGGAAATGATGGATATCCCTTATGCCGGTTGCGGGGTGTTAGCATCTTCCTTGGCCATGGACAAAGGGGTAGCCAAGGAGATTTTCCGGGTTCAAGGTTTGCCACAAACAGAATATCGATTGGTAACGGAGGAAGCCTTTCAACATCATAAGGATGAGATTCTAAAGGCGCTAATGAGTCAATTGGTGTTGCCCTATTTCGTAAAACCTGCTAATATGGGGTCCAGTGTGGGAATCTCTAAGGTGAAGCAATGGGATCAGCTGGAGGAGGCCCTTCTGGAGGCCTTTCGGTTTGATCGGAGAGTGTTGGTGGAGGAAGGTGTCCATTGTCGGGAGGTGGAAATCTCTGTGATGGGAGCTTCTCCGGAGGAGTTATTGCTTTCTTCTATCGGAGAGATTTTACCCGCAGAGGAGTTTTATGACTATCGGGCCAAATATCAGGCGGAAGGCGCCTCCAAGTTGGTGATACCGGCAGATCTTACTTCGGATCAAGTGAAGGAGATCGAAGAAATTGCCCGGAAATCATTTACTGCCATTGATGGTTCCGGATTTGCGCGAATTGACTTTTTTATTCAGCGGGAAACGGGGAATATATATATAAATGAAATCAATACCATTCCAGGGTTCACCAAGTACAGCATGATGCCTCTCCTTTGGGGAGACAAAGGGGTGACGTTCCCGGAATTGATTCAAAGAATAGTGGGGTATGGGTATGAAAGATATTATGCTAAAAATCGTCGGCAAACAAATCTATGTCGGTGAAGAAGAAGAAAAAATCGAACTGGTGACCGAAGGGAAATTTTATAAAAAGGGGAAATCTCTCTTTTTAGAGTATGATGAAAGTGAATTTTCCGGCCTTCCCGGGTGTAAGACCCATTTGCAACTTACCGGCGACATCATTCGCATGAAGCGAATAGGGGATCCGGAGGATGAAACGGTGATTCAGTTTGAAACAGGGAAACGTACCATGGGGTTTTATGAGACACCCTTTGGTGTTTTTGAAATGGAAGTACTGACAAACCACGTGGAGAATAACATGGGCGAAGAAGGGGAAGGTTCTCTGGATATTGATTATCATATCAGTCTTCGAGGACTGTCCGAGAGCCATAATAAGTTAAAGATCGAAGTCATGTAGTTGGTTGGTGGACTTTTCATAGGTTAGAATTGGGAAAATGATGCGGGAATGTGGAACCAGGAAATCAAAAGGGAAGGATGAGCCGATAGTATGAAACAAAGAACAGTAAGAGCCATTGCCATTATTATCGCCATTGCTATGGTGCTTACCTCCTTGGCATTTGTTCTATTTATTCCATCTGTATACGGTGCCACTGCACAGGATACGGCAAAGATGGAGCAACGAATACAGAGTCTGGAGGAATACCTTCTATATATTGAAGAAAATTACAAGGACCAGGTATCCTTGGATGATTT
>CALFUG010000264.1 GCA_937928455.1 uncultured Clostridia bacterium | reverse complement strand
ACGGAGTAAAAGCATCCCATTCTTTCGAACAATGATGGTTTATCATACCACAACTCAATCTATTTGTTAATATCTCTATGCCTTGAATCTTTCGACTTTGTCAAAAAAACCATCCCCTCCGTGGAGGGGATGCGTTCTTCCTTCATAATGTTTCTATCTCTTCTATTCGTGACTTTAGTGGATGCTCCATGCGGCAAAGAACCCGCCTCTCACAGCACCTCCAATTTGGGCTACTTCTTTGCAATCCCCCACGATAGCCGTAGTGGGATACTTCTTAGCGATTTCATTGGCCAAGTCTTTTCGAGCTTTCATTCCAAACGCACTGATTACAGTATCCGCTGGTAGGACTACTTCCTTGCCTTCCGAGTCTACCGCCTTTACACCCTCTTGACTGATTTCTTGAATAGTATGACCGGTATAGGCTTTCACATTATAATCTTCCAGCTGGAACATCAATGGGTTTCGATTGTCCAAAAGCATTTCAGGTGCCAATTCCGGCGCCATTTCTACAATAGATACTTCTCTTCCTTCCATGGCCAGTTCCAAAGCACAATCACAACCGGACGCGCCACCACCCGCCACCAATATTTTATTGCCTTTTATCGTGTCGGGCTGGGTATGTGCCGTGAGAACATTCACCGTGGTTTCCACTCCAGGAATGGGGGGATTAAATACTTCTGCTCCTACCGCCACAATGATTCGATCCGCCTCTTCCAGCTCTGGAGCATCGGCATTGATTTCATGATTCATCACCACTACGACGCCGGATTTTTGCAGCTGCAGTTTCTGCCATTCCACGAACAATCGCAACCTTCTCTTAAAAGGTGGTTGGTATGCAGATATCAGCTGTCCTCCCAGGGCATCCCCCTTCTCGTAAAGCTTCACCTGATGGCCTTGCAAAGCCGCCACACGAGCGGCTTCCATGCCTCCCGGGCCACCACCCACCACTACCACTTTTCGAGGATGGTCGGTTTTCACCAAAGGATACTCTTTCTCAAAGACAGCTTGCGGATTGATGGCACAGGAGATGACTCTGTTTTCATACAATCGACCTACACAGACTTCGTTACAATAGAGACAAGGTCTCACATCCTCCGCCATGCCA
>CALFUG010000263.1 GCA_937928455.1 uncultured Clostridia bacterium | reverse complement strand
GAGAGGAAAATGAACGGTAAAATATTGGTGGTGGATGATTCCAAAACGGACCGGATAATGATTGAGAGTATGCTGGGAGATTACCAGGTTATTACGGCGTCTGACGGAGTGGAAGCACTGGAAAAGATTGGGGAGCATCCGGATATTGATTTGATGATTTTAGACTTGAACATGCCCAGAATGGATGGATTTCAGCTTATGACAAAATTGAAGGAGGAAGAAGCAATTCCTTCGATACGAACCATCGTGCTAACCAATTATGATGAATTGGAAAATGAGATTCGGGGATTGAAGCTGGGGGCGGTGGATTATCTGAGAAAACCGGTGCAAATGGACTCTCTGCGGGTTCGCATTGACATTCATATGGAGTTGCTGAGGATTCAAAAGATGTTTGAAGAAAAGCTATATGATCAGAATCTCACCTTCGACACGATCTTTCAACAAGCCCCCATTGGAATCGCCATTTCTTATGGAGCGCAACCTCATTCCGGCGGCATGGAGGAACTGATCAGCATTAATCCCACGTATGAAAAAATTACCGGACGGACGCGGCAAGAACTGCTCCAATTGGGATGGCTGAAAATTACTCATCCGGAGGATATAGAAAAGGATTTGCAGCTTTTAGAAAAGATGCAGAATGGGGAGATTCCCTATTATGCCATGGACAAGAGGTACCTTCGACCGGACGGTTCCGTGGTATGGGTAAGTATGATTACCGCTCCCCTCTATTTATCCAACCATCTGCAATTCAGCCACGTGACTTTGATTCAGGATATTACATCCAGAAAAGAAATGGAGGACCATCTTCGATACAGTAGCGAGCATGATGAGTGGACTGGACTATACAATCGAAGGTTTTTTGAAACGGTGCTTCTGGATGACCAGCAAAATTCCCGTTCAGAGAAGCAAGCATTGGTTCTGGTGAATTTGAGCGAAGTGCATAGTTTAAATATGACTTACGGGTTTAGCTATGGACAGGAGTTTGTTCGGAAAGTAGCCGGACTTTTAGAAGGCTTTACCAGTTCGGAACACTTGCTGTTTAAGACCTATGATAATCGGTTTTCCTTCTATCTGAGAAATTACAAGACCTGGGATGAGGTGATGGTCTTTGCAAGGGATATTGCGGAAGTATTGGACCCATATATGAGAGCAGAGCGAATCAATGCCGGAATTGGAGTGCTGGAAATTCCCGGGGGTAATGGGGAAGAGTTGGAAAAGCATCTGAAGAATTTGTTGGTTACATCGGAGAAAGCGTTATTTCGGGAAGAGGCTACCGTCGGAATTTGTGTTTTTGATGAGAACTTAGAAAATGAAATCCGTCGGGAAGAAGAGATTATCCGAGAATTAACATGGATATCTCAAGGAGAGAGGGAGGGTGGTTTAAGTCTGGAATACCAGCCTATTCTGGATTTGGTGTCCAACCAGATTACCGGATTTGAAGCCTTGGCTCGGTTGGATTGCACCACATTGGGTAGGGTAAGTCCTTTGGAATTCATCCCCATTGCGGAAAAAACCAAATTAATCATCCCTGTTGGGGAGCTGATTATGGAAAAAGCCTTTCGATTCCAAAACAAATTGAAGAGTTTAGGATATGATCATTTGATGATTTCCATCAACGTTTCTCCCATACAATTGTTAACGAAAGATTTTAATCTCCGGACGCGGGAGATGATGAAAAATACGGGAGTAAATCCGGAATATGTGGGGTTGGAGATTACGGAAAACGTATTTACCGATAATTACCAAGACATCAATCGAACCTTGGGAGACTTGAACCAATTGGGAATCACCACGGCCATAGACGATTTTGGCACAGGCTATTCCTCCTTTGCCCGAGGTCGCGAACTACATATCAACTGCTTTAAGATTGATAAGATATTTATCGATAAGATCCTCTTACTCAAAGAAGAGGAGGCCATTACGGAAGATGTAATCCGTATCGCCCATCGATTGG
>CALFUG010000262.1 GCA_937928455.1 uncultured Clostridia bacterium | reverse complement strand
TTCTTCTCCAGTTCCTTCCCACAAAGCTCCTTCTCATAGGGTGTGAGAGTCTCCATCGGTTTCATATGATCTCTGATGGGCAGTGGTAAAAACCATAGATAAAGGCCGGGAGTGATCACTAGCAAGTCCAACACCAACCAGGCCAGCACCCAATATACCACACCTTCTCTTCCGCTGATTTCAATACCTCCGTAAACCGAAGCCAGGAAACCCAGAATGAATATAATCATAGGTATGTAGAACCGTTCCAATCGACGGATTCCCTTTGTCATAAGAGGATCGTACCACAATTCTCTACGCCTCTTGGAAAAGTAACTGGCTCCTCGAAAATTGGTATAGGCCACAAAGGTTGCATCTTTCATGTCCTGCCAAGTGGGCATTATCGAAAACCCCGTGGAATATTCTTCCGTTTGATCCCCCCACTCACCATAGGCCACCAGGGCCTCGATGGTTCTTCCTTCTCCCATCAGTTTGAGAGAAGCTTCTTGCTCCCTTTCCCCGAAAATCATCAATTGATCTCCGGGACGCAGGGATACCGTATCTTGATCCATTACCGCCACCAGATACCCGGATTCACAATAGTATCCCCGGGCGAAATAGGGTCTGTCCGGTTGCAACAGTTCGGAAGGAAATGCTTGATTTTTTGCCTCCGCCGACAAGGTCAGCGATCGCAATTGGCCTACCTGACCCTCTTGAACCATCAGGTTGTAATCCTGGGCCTTCCCAAAACTTTGGGTGGAAAGGCCTCCATCAAAGGTATGGGGCTGAAAGGGCTCCAGTCGAAAAGATTTTTTTCCTTGATGCACCAGTACCACTTCCCCTGCCAGCAACATCAAGTGCCGTTGGTAATGGGGAAGAGGGGTAAACAGAGAGGATTCCATCTGGATTTCCGCCCGACTCAAACGAAAAATGAAGTCTCGATTCTCATAGGACCCATTCTCCGGATATCGGAAAATCTCCCAAGTAGTCCCACCGGACCAACGGGTTTCCTTCGTCTCTTCTTTCCGGATGATTCGGTAGGATTTTCCGCTCATCTCTTTTTTATCCTTTCGAAGCAAGCCTTCCCTTAGGAGTACCCAGCCTCAATGTAATTCCCAAAAGCAAAATAAAGTAAACCGCCATAATGGCCACTACCGTAAACAATAGTACAGTGGATTTGGGTGCCATGCCAATCAGAATCAAAATCGGCAACGCAAACACGATGGCGGAGCAGCTACCCGTAACCAGATTATTGGCAGCCGGTGTTTTCAAGGTGGGGTCGATTTCACGAAGCAGCA
>CALFUG010000261.1 GCA_937928455.1 uncultured Clostridia bacterium | reverse complement strand
GTTATAGAGGAGGGCGAATGGTGCGCCATCGCAGCGAAGCAATGAATCGATTTTTTGTAAACCGGGAAAATATAGAGGGTTCATCCATCCGAATCCATCGCGCAGAAGATGTTCACCATATATCCAAGGTATTGAGATTGACCGAAGGCGACTTGGTGATGGTAAGTGATTCCACAGAGTTGGAGTATTTGGCCAAGATTATAGAAATGTCTCGAGGTGAAGTTTTGCTTCAGGCGGTGGAAAAGTCACCTTTTCAAAGAGAGCCGAATCTTCGGGTAACCTTGTTCCAGGGAATACCCAAACAAGGGAAAATGGAATTCATTGTGCAGAAATGTACAGAGTTGGGGGTAGATTCTGTGGTGCCGGTATTCATGGATCGAACGGTGGTGGTGGACCGGGGAGATTATTGGAAGAAGGTGGTACGTTATCAAAATATCGCCGAAGAAGCGGCGAAACAGTGTCATCGGGGAAAGATTCCCGAAATCCGCCAGTCCACGGAGACGACAGATATGGTAGAGAGGCTAAAGGGATTTGATGTAGTGCTATTTCCATATGAAGAAGAGGAGGGCACCACCATCAAGAGCTTCTTGAGTGCTTTGGATATGAGTGATCTGGAGGAGAAACATACCAGAGTTGCCTTGATTATCGGTCCGGAAGGAGGCTTCTCATCTAGAGAGGTGGAAGAAATAAGGGAGTTGGGCATTCAACCGGTGTCATTGGGGAAAACTATTTTACGCACAGAAACAGCGGGAATGGCTGCTTTGGCTATGACGATGTATGAGCTGGAGTTGTTGGGATGAAGGTGGCATTTCACACTTTGGGGTGCAAAGTGAATCAATACGAAACCCAAGCCATCCGAGAAGCCTTTCTTCAGGATGGTTTTTCGGAAGTGGCAGATTCTGACTATGCGGATGTATATATCATCAATACCTGCACGGTTACCCATCTTGCGGATAGAAAATCCAGACAGTATATTCGAAAGGCGAAAAAGATAAATCCGGGTAGCATGGTGGTAGTGACGGGTTGTTATGCCCAAATAGAACCAGGAGAAGTGCAAGCCATTCCAGGGGTAGATTTTGTCTGTGGGACCAACGAAAAGGGCCGTATTCTGGAGTATGTTCGGATTCAGCTCGAGAAGCCCGATAAAGTGCTGGTAAGCCATCATCTTTCCCGGGAAGAGCTGGTGGACTATGAAGAATTAGGTGCCGTCACCTCCATGGAATCGCGAACACGGGCTTTTGTGAAAATACAGGAAGGATGTGACCGGTTTTGTTCTTACTGTATTATTCCATATGCGAGAGGTCCCATCCGAAGCCGTTCTCCTAAAGGGGTGATGGAGGAAATTCAACAACTCTTGGGACAGGATTATCGAGAGATTATTCTGACGGGAATCAATACTGCGCTTTATGGAAGGGAGAGGGATTTCCAAGAAAAGTACGGGGAAGAATTTCCCGTAACTGCGGGGGGATCTGAAACCCGGCTTCTGGGTCTCATAAAAATGATGGAGAACTTGCCGGGCGATTTTCGGATACGGCTTAGTTCATTGGAGCCGAATGTGGTGAAATGGGAAGAGTTGGAGGAGTTGCTTTCGCTTCGCCGCTTATGTCACCACTTTCATTTTTCGTTACAGTCAGGCAGCAACCGGATATTGAAAGCCATGAATCGAAGATATACCCGAGAATACTATCTTAGCATGGTGCGAAAGATTCGGGAAAATTACCCGCACTTTGGCATTACCACTGATGTGATTGTGGGCTTCCCGGGAGAAGAAGAGTCGGATTTCATGGAAACACTCTCTATCATGGATGAAGTGAACTTTTTGAAGGTACATATTTTCCCCTATTCTCTCCGGAAAGGAACGGAAGCGGAGACAATGCAGAATCACATATCTACCGAGATAAAAAAAGAAAGAATGGTGGCGTTGCAACTGGCGGCCGAAAAATCTCAAGATCGGTTTTTTAAGCAAAACATCGGGAATATGGTTCGAGTTCTTATAGAAGAAAAGAACGAAAAAGGTGTTTATACGGGATTCAGCGACGAATATATTCGGGTGTTTCTGGAGGAGGAAGTACCTTTGAATCAATTTGTTCGGGTGGAGTTGACAGAGCCATGGGGCGAAGGAATGAAAGGTCGATTGATATCTTGCCTTTGATTTGATAAGATAGAAAGGGTTATAGAGGAAAGATAAAAAAGGAGGATTGATTTCATGACGGACTGTGTTTTTTGCATGATAGCAGAGAAAAAAATACCGGCCAACGTGGTTTATGAAGATGAACAGTTGATGGTGTTTCATGATTTGGAACCTCAAGCCCCCGTTCATGTGTTGATGATATCCAAAAAACATATTCCTTCTTTGAATGAATTGGAAGAAGGGGACCAAGAGTTATTGGGGTATATGTTAGGGAAGATTTCGGAAGTAGCAAAGATGCTGGGTTTGGAAAACGGATACCGGGTAGTTAACAACTGCGGAGAGGATGGACTTCAAACGGTTCAACACATCCATTTTCATTTGCTTGGGAAAAGAAAAATGCTTTGGCCTCCCGGGTGAGGCGAAGCTTTCGTTCATGAATATGAGTTAAGAGTAATGGGGGATTCGAAGGGGTTCCCCCTTATTTTGTTTAGAAATTGTTTAATTCGGTTTTATGTTTCAATTATTCTCAAAATTTTTTTTTCTTTTAAATGAAAAAACCACACTTTTTTAAATGGTGCTTTACTACAATAAAAGAAAAAAGGAGGTTTCGACATGGAAACAAAGAAAGACCAGCTTAAGCCATCATTTGGAATTGCTTTATTAATCGTTATTTTCATGTTTGCATTGTTGATTATCCAAGTCCTTCAATTAGGAGGTCCGGATATTCACTTGTCTTTGCTGTTCTCCATTGCTTTTGCCACCATCTTACTGATGTTGACCGGCACTCGGTGGAAAAGAATTGAAGAAGGTGTCATCCATGGGTGCAAAATTGCGACTATACCCATGATGATTTTAATGCTCATTGGAGCATTGATTCCGTCCTGGATAGCATCTGGGACCATTCCCGTACTTATCTATTATGGACTTCAATTGATATCGCCATCCATGTTCCTGTTTACCGCCGCCTTAATTTGTGGAGTTGCTTCTATTTCCACAGGTAGCAGTTGGACAACAGGAGCCACCTTTGGTGTGGCTTTCATGGGTATCAGCTACGGTTTGGGAATCCCAGGGTCTATGGCTGCCGGTGCCATTGTATCAGGGGCTATCATTGGAGATAAATTGTCTCCCTTGTCAGACTCCACCAACCTGGCTGCCGGGGTTTCGGAGGCCAATCTATTCAAACATATTAAGAGCATGTTTTATACTACGATGCCTGCTTTTGTAATTGCTCTGGTGATTTACCTAATCATGGGTTTCCGTTATTCTGCGGATTCCATTGACACCTCTGTTACGGAAAGTATATTGGAGGGGCTCAGCGCTAACTTCAATATGTCTCCGGGAATTGCAATTATTACCCTGATTCCATTGGCCTTGGTGGTATTTATGGCGGTGAAGCAGATCAGTGCCTTGGCCGTTATGGTGGCCGCTTCTTTGGTGGGCATGTTTATCGCCATGTTTGTGAATGGATACAACTTGTGGGAAATGATGGGCTTTATGAACTACGGATTCAGTATCGATTCCGGAATATTTGAAGTAGATAAGCTTCTAAACCGGGGCGGCATTCAGGCTATGATGTGGACCTTATCCCTAGGATATTTGGGATTGAGCTTTGGTGGAATTTTAGAAAAGACCGGAACCCTGGAAGCTTTGCTGGACAAGATGTCAGGGGCCACCAAGAGCGCTCGTACTTTGATTCCCACCCATATCATTTCGGCTATTTTGGTTAATATGTTATCCGCTAGTCAGTATGTAGCTATTCTTATCCCCGGAAGAATGTACCTTCCGGCATACAAAAAGCTGGGCATTCGAACAGATATTGCCTCTCGTGTTTCAGAAGACGGTGGAACCGTAACATCCCCGTTGGTACCTTGGGGACTTTGCGGTGTTTATTTCACGGGGACACTGGGCGTGGCCACCCTGGATTATCTCCCGTTCACCTTCCTTGCCATCTTTGTCCCGATCATTTCGATTCTGTATGCAGTAAGCGGCAAGTTCATTTGGTACAATACAGAGGAAGAACAACGTGCTTTGGATGAAGCCGACAATTCGTTGGAGGTATAGTTTAGAGATTGGAGCAGCATCATGATTAACAAAGACGAAGTAACCAGGCTCACTCAAAAACTAGTCACCTTTCAAAGTCCCTATTTTGACGAAGAAGCCATCATGGAGTATGTGAAGGAATGGTTTCAAGAAAACGGACTTCCGGCTAAGATTCATCCTTATCATGAGGAGAAGGTCACCGGTCACAAAGGACAGAACGTTGTGTTGGAGCTGGAAGGGGACCAAGAAGGACCTGTGATATGTATCAATGGTCATCTAGACACGGTGAAGCTGTGTGACGGGTGGACGCGAGATCCTTATGCAGGAAGTATTGAAGGAGATAGGCTATACGGAGTCGGAGCCCTGGATATGAAGGCCGGTTGTGCTGCAGCCATGGTAGCTTTGAAAGAGTTTTATAAGTTAGGAAATGGCTTTAAAGGTAAAATCATTGCCACATTTGTGAGCGTTGAGGAGGGGCCTTATGGTATGGGCACCAATGCCCTCATCGAGGAAGGCTTCTTGGATAAGGTAGATATATCCATTGTAACTGAGCCGTCGTCAGGTTTTACTGCCATCCCTTTTCCGGTGGTTTGTTTGGGCGCCAGAGGAGGATATGGTCTGGAGGTAGAATTCTATGGTAAATCTGCCCATGCGGCCTTGCCAAATGAAGGGATTAGTGCGGCGCTAGATGCGGCGAAATTCGTTCAAGAAATGGAAAATATTGAATACCGAGTGGATGAACATTTGGGACCGGGGGTTGCTTGTGTGGTGGCCATACAATCGGATGGGGGCGCTTGCAGTGTGCCGGACCGGGCGGTGGTAAAACTATTCTGGCATATCGTGTTGGGGGAGAATGAAGATACCATTCGAGAGGAAATTGAAAAGACCGTTCAGAGAGCCCAGATTCGTTGCAAGCATGAGATTCGATTTCGAGAGGCGCCCAGCCCCGGATCCAGAGGATTTATGCCCTATGTATCAGAGGGGGATCATCCCCTGGTGAGCCGATTCTATGATTCCATCAAAGAAGTTTGCGAAGGTCCCGTAGAGACCGCATATTTTCAAAGCATTGGGGACTTCAACTATCTGGGATCACGGCTTGGTGCTCCGGCGATCATATTTGGGCCTGCGGGGGAAGGGTTTCACGGAAGCGATGAATACGTCTCTTTGTCCTCCGTCACGGAAACAGCTCAAGTATTAGAAGATTATTTGCGGAAAACCTTGCGCGATTAGTGAAAAAATTAAGGATGGAAGCCAGAGTCTGAAATGGTTCTGGCTTCTTTTCTACGATGAAGTTCCACGTGAGAAGGAGAATGGCCATGAAGGACATGAAAATGGATTTGTTGGTAATGAATGGGAATATCTACACCATGAAGGAAGAAGGTCACCGGGTAAAAGCATTGGGAATCCGGGATGGTATAATAGTATATTCTGGAGACGGAAAAGATATTGACCTGGAAAAAGTTGCGGAAGTTCTCGACCTTCAAGGACACTCCATAATCCCAGGGATGGGAGACTCCCACATGCACTTTTCCGCTTATTGTCAAAATTTGCGAACCGTATCATTGGAACACACCCGCAGTGTAGAAGAATTAGTGCGCCAAATGAAAGAG
>CALFUG010000260.1 GCA_937928455.1 uncultured Clostridia bacterium | reverse complement strand
GAATTACGATTTTGGGCATTTTAGCCCTGATGATATATATCAATCCCCTCATGACCCTCATCGCCCTTATGACCATCCCTTTGTCCTTGTGGGTCATCCGTCAAATCGTGAAACGCTCCCAGGGACACTTTAAAGATAATCAACGGTTTCTGGGAGAAGTAAACGGTCATATCGAAGAAATGTTTTCCGGTCATATTATTGTGAAAGCCTTTAATGGGCAAAAAAAGTCCAAAGAAATCTTTGAGAACTGGAACCAGCAATTGGCGCAAGCCGGAGAGAAATCTCAATTCTTATCCGGCACCATGATGCCACTGATCAACATGATTGGTAACCTGGGGTTCATTCTGGTCTGCGTGGTAGGAGGCGCCTTGGCCTTGCAGGGGCGCTTGACCATTGGCAGTATTCAAGCCTTTGTTCAATATATTCGAACCTTCAACCACCCCATTGCCCAGCTGGCCAACGTGGCCAATGTGCTGCAATCCACCGCTGCCGCGGCAGAACGGATTTTTGAGGTGTTAAAAGAAGAGGAGGAGCTACCGGATGCCGAAAAGGATTCTCCCTTGAAGGCTCAACAGGTTCGTGGGGAGATTACCTTTGACCATGTTTCATTTCACTATCCCACCCAAGAAGAAAACCCGCAACCTCTCATCCAGGATTTCCACTTTGTGGCCAAGCCAGGTCAACGAGTGGCCATTGTAGGACCTACCGGCGCGGGTAAGACTACCATCGTCAAGCTGCTACTACGTTTCTATGAACTGTCCGGTGGAAGAATTCTGGTAGACGGCGTGGATATCACCACCATACCCAGAAAAGAACTGCGTTCCATATTTAGCATGGTGCTTCAGGACAACTGGCTCTTCAGCGGTACCATCGAAGAAAACATTGGGTATGGCGCCGCCAACCCCACCCAAGAAGAGATTGTGAGCGCCGCCCACTCTGCCCATATCCACCATTTCATCAAGACCCAGCCCGGCGGATACCATATGGTCATCCAGGAAGAAGCCGGCAATTTGTCCCAAGGGCAAAAGCAGCTGATGACGTTGGCTAGGGCATTTCTGGCGGATTCTCCCATTCTCATATTGGATGAAGCCACCAGCTCTGTAGACA
>CALFUG010000259.1 GCA_937928455.1 uncultured Clostridia bacterium | reverse complement strand
TGTCTACAGAGCTGGTGGCTTCATCCAATATGAGAATGGGAGAATCCGCCAGAAAAGCCCTGGCCAACGTCATCAGTTGCTTTTGTCCTTGGGACAAATTGCCGGCTTCTTCCTGGATGACCATATGGTATCCGCCGGGTTGGGTTTTGATGAAATGGTGGATATGGGCAGAGTGGGCGGCACTCACAATTTCTTCTCGGGTGGGGTTGGCAGAGCCATACCCAATATTTTCTTCGATGGTACCGCTGAAGAGCCAGTTGTCTTGAAGCACCATGCTAAAGATAGAGCGCAACTCTTTTCTGGGGATGGTGGTGATATCCACTCCGTCTACCAGAATTCTTCCACCGGACAGTTCATAGAAACGTAGTAGCAGCTTGACGATGGTAGTCTTACCCGCGCCGGTAGGTCCTACAATGGCCACTCGTTGACCTGGCTTGGCCACAAAGTGGAAATCCTGGATGAGAGGTTGCGGGTTTTCTTCTTGGGTGGGATAGTGAAATGAAACGTGATCAAAGGTAATTTCTCCGCGAACCTGTGGGGCTTTTAAGGGAGAATCCTTTTCGGAATCCGGTAGCTCCTCCTCTTCTTTCAACACCTCAAAAATCCGTTCTGCCGCGGCAGCGGTGGACTGCAGCACGTTGGCCACATTGGCCAACTGGGCGATGGGATGGTTGAAGGTACGAATATATTGGACAAAGGCTTGAATACTTCCTATGGTCATGCGACCCTGAAAGGCCAAGGCACCTCCCACCACGCAGACCAGAATGAACCCCAGGTTGCCAATCATGTTGATAAGGGGCATCATGGTTCCGGACAGGAATTGAGATTTTTCTCCGGCATTGGCCAATTGGTGGTTCCAGTTCTCAAAAATTTCTTTGGACTGTTTTTCCCCATTAAAGGCTTTCACAATAATATGGCCGGAGAACATTTCTTCAATGTGGCCATTTACTTGCCCCAAAAACCTTTGATTATCCTTAAAGTGTCCTTGGGAGCGTTTCACGATTTGACGGATGACCCACAAGGAGAGCGGGATGGTCAACAACGCGATGAGTGTCATGAGGGGATTGATATATATCATCAGGGCTAAAATGCCCAAAATCGTAATTC
>CALFUG010000258.1 GCA_937928455.1 uncultured Clostridia bacterium | reverse complement strand
CATCATAACAAAAATGCTCACCTGAGACCCGATGGGTTGGGTGGGCATAGGGATTCCACGGAGCACAGCGACTTCTTGGGCCAACCGCAAGGGACTGACCACTTGCTGATGCACCGGCGGAAATCCTCGTTGGGCTTGGCTTTTCAACCATTCATATCCGTTATATTTTTTGGTGACGATGATTTTCTTCGGGATTGTCATAATTCTTCCCCTTGCTCTACTTATGCCTCCTAACGAACGGGAGCTTCCCATACCGGAATCACATGGCGATAGTAATCCTCTTCCAGAATCAAACGGGAAACATAGAACCGATTGGCCACCAGTCCATTGACGTAGTCCATATAACCTTGGCTAAGCGCCTCCGCCGGTTTCTTCCCGTTTCCATTCTGGTCAAAGGCCTCGGAAACTCCGGTTCTGGCATTGTATCGCCCTTCTTCGGTTATCCAACTACGATTGGCAAACATGACCAACGGAGAGGCATCTGAAAAAATATCTCTTCCCGCTAACAATCTGGAATCGTATTCCAACCCAAACAGATTGCTGAGAGTCGGAATGATGTCCAGGGTAGAACATATTTTATCCACCCTTTCCGGCTCCATGTCCGGAGTCCAAAGGATAAAGGTGCTTTCATATAATTCGAAATCCGGCTCCACGGGGTGTCCTAAGAATTCGCCGATCTCTTCATGGGTCAATCCATAGGGATAATGATCTCCGGATATGGCAAAAACCGTATTGGATAATTCCCCCGCTTGATCCAATTCTTGTATCAACCATTCCATTGCCAAATCCAGCTCAATATTACATGCCACATAGGCTTTGCAATTCTCACTCATGTCTAGGTCAGACACTTTGTCTCGATGTTTTCGAGCCATATTATTTCCGGTCCAATTATAGTTCTTATGGCCGCTGACCGTCATATAGTAAACATGCCAGGGAGATGTACCGATAAACTCCGGCGTAGTCAGCTGGATCATCTCCAAGTCCGATTCCGGCCACTGCTCTTGCACCTTTAATCCGGTGCCCAGGCCCTTATACGTGTACCCCATATTGGGATGAGATTCCGTTCTCCCGTAATACTCGGCATAATGGTTATGGTATGCCAAAGAACGATAATCCAGCTTACTGAATTGATTTCCCATGGTAAAGGGAAGCCAATTTTGGGAGGAAGTTTGAAGACTCCACACACCGGCTTTGGGAATCAATCCCAGACACTGGACATACTCCCCATCCGAGGTAGACACCCCCCATAAGGGATTATAGAAACGAGTAAATTGGTAGCCTTCATGAGCCATTTTATACAATGTAGGGGTATATTTTTGGTGCACAGCCAGTGAAGAGAACCCCTCCGCACATACAAACACCAGATTTTTCCCTTTGAAAATCCCCGTTTTCTCGTTTTGTTTCGTAGGAATCTGCGTACTAAAATATTGGTGCAACCATTGTCGTGTTTCATGAGAATCGGTTTCCATAAAGGAGGCGAAATCGATGTCCATTCGATTATAATCATAAGACGGGTCCACCTCCCCTTCTGACGGTGGATCCTCCTCTATCATTTCCAGCTTGGGGTGAAACCCAAAGACCAGACGTCCGGCATCTAACATCATC
>CALFUG010000257.1 GCA_937928455.1 uncultured Clostridia bacterium | reverse complement strand
ATCTATCGAATGGGGAGTTGGTACAATTCTTCTACCGTGAGGCCAAAATACTCTTGTACTACCTGTTGGAACTGGAGCAAGGGCATTTCATAAAAGTCGTCACCCTGGGTACCGAAGGCTTGATTGAAAGCCTGTTCCACCACTTCATAGCTGGGATGTTCTTCTGTGAAGCTTTGAGAATCAAGGTAATAATTATAGGCGGCCTTTTCTTCTACCATAAAATGGTAATAGTTCTCTTGGGCATGGTAGGTGACACGGAAGGGCACTCCGTTTATTTGATCCATGTATTCTATGTTCCAATTTTCGGGGAAGTCTCCCCACTCCGGCCGATGAATGGCGATGGAAGTGTAATGGGGCTCACGGACCTCATACACACCGCAAGACATATCTTCATCAAAGCCGAACCCCAACTGGGTCAGGGAATTTTCCGGAGCGATGTAATCGCTGAATGGGGTATCAAAGGTGTCCATGGTTTGGGTCACATAGATGGTGTTGTTATTTTCTACTAAGTCCAAGCGGATGTCAAGGATTCCGTACAGGAAGCCCAACATTCCACTTTCCGCATCGTACCAAAAATCTTCCAAGTTTTGGGTAATCCCTTCTGTGGCAGATGGTACATCGTCCACCGGGTATGCCACATAAAAACTGGCAATATTCTTGTGAGAGTTCAAGAAGAAACCGATACGGGTCCAATCCGGCTCTTTCCCCAGGTGCTCTTCCAGGGGAGCAACTGCCTGAGATGAGTAATTGTCCTGGGCCATTTTGATATATTTCGCAACATTTTCCTCATCGATATAGTATTTGATTTCGATAAGACATCCCTCCACATATTGGTAACGGTCATCCTCTGGAATGGTTTTTCGAATGAGGATTTCCTGGCCTGCGTCTCCTTCCAGTACACACATTCCCTTGGCCATGTACTCGTCAATTCGGTCTTTTTTTACATCTTCCGGCAAACCCGCAGCATCTGCGTGATAAGAAATGGCGTCAAATCCATCTCCGGGAGCTGTCATGGAAACAGTAAATATGTTTTTTCCTTCCGCCTGTTCGGCGGCAGTGTCAAAGCTGACACCGAAAACCTGGAAAGTATGCGGGAGTCCTTCCTCCCCGTAGAAATGAAGTGATTCTTGGAAAATGTCTTCCGGGGCATATTTGGTTTCCTGGGTCGGAGACTGGCCGGAAGATTCATCGGTGCCTCCGGTGCATCCCGTTAAGGGTGCCCCCAATAAGAGCATAAAAAATATCAAGATACAAGCTGTAAATCGTTTCATTTTTCCTTCTCCTAAACATTACAATTATCATAGGGTCAGAACATATCAAACGATGCCGAACAAGGTGCCGGTTCCGGGAAGTGCCACCCACTTCCGGTACAATTATATGTTTTTCTGATTCAAGCTGCAACTAATTGCAGTTCAAAATCTAGTTCCTTCTGGATTTGGGAAATAGTATAATGGGGATAGAAAAAGTGATGACGAAAAGAAATGGTTCTCGCGTATCGTGCCAGAAGACGAGGAATCAAGAGGAGGGCTAGGGACATGAAGTGGAAAGGCAGAGCCGGCAGTAGAAATGTGGAGGATCGACGCGGCAGCGGCGGGTTTGGCATGGGCGGCAAAGGGATTCTGGGCGGCGGCCTGGGTATTGTCTTTATTATTGTTTTCATGCTGCTGGGTGGAGACCCGGGACAAATTCTTAGCCAATCTCAGATTATTAATCAAGGGGGGAATGCCCCTTATGAACAAACGGCGGAAGAGGAGGAATTGGCCGAATTCGCCTCGGTGGTATTAGCCGATACGGAAGCGGTGTGGCAGGACATCTTTTATGAATACGGCGAAGTGTATCAAGAACCGATTCTGGTGTTGTACTCCGGGTATGTGCAGTCGGCCTGTGGAACAGCAGGTTCCTCCACCGGACCCTTTTACTGTCCCGGAGACAATAAAGTATATATCGATCTCAGCTTTTTCCAGGAAATGGAGACCCGGTTTGATGCGCCGGGAGATTTTGCCATGGCCTATGTAATAGCCCACGAGGTGGGCCATCATGTTCAAAATCAACTGGGGATTATGGACGAGTATCAGCGTCTCCGGTCCCAAATGAGCCAAACGGAATTTAACAAGCTGACGGTGCGACTGGAGCTACAGGCGGATTATTTGGCCGGGGTATGGGCTCATTATGTGGATGATATGAATTATTTGGAGGATGGAGATATTCAGGAGGCCATGAATGCGGCCAGCGCCGTGGGAGATGATCGAATCCAAAAGCAAACCCAAGGATACGTGGTACCGGACAGCTTTACCCACGGCACTTCGGAGCAACGAATGAGATGGTTCATGAAGGGTTACAACGAAGGGGATTTGGATCAATGGGACACCTTCAGCTTGCAGGAATCTGAGCTATAGAATTCGCAAATATCAATGAATCGTCCGCTATTCCATGAAAGGAAGGAAGCCATGTATCTCATCAGAGAAACCAATGATTATATTCAACTCACTTACTTGTTCTATGATAATGGATTGGAAATTGAGCCCGGAGTGGAACCGGAGCATGAAGTGGTGAAATGCTGGGAGTGTGTTACGCAAAAGGATGGCGCTTTGATTGGAGGGGCTTCTCTGGAAATCCGGGCGGGAGAGTATGTGGTGGCCGATGTAGCGGTGGAACAGAAATATCGAGGGTTGCATATCGGTGTGGAGTTAATGGAAAAAGTAGAAGAAGAAATCAAAAGGCATGAAGGAAAGAGGGCATGGTTGGTGGCGAAAGTGCCGGAATTCTATACGAAGTTAGGATGGGATATTGTAGAGAGAAGGGAAGCTCCGGATATATCAAAATGTTTTACTTGTGAGCGGTATGGGAAAGATTGCCATCCGCAGATTATGAGGAAGAACTTTTAA
>CALFUG010000256.1 GCA_937928455.1 uncultured Clostridia bacterium | reverse complement strand
AAGTATGGACCTTTGGAGATATGATGAAGGTGCCCGGGGAAGAAGAGAGTCTGTCCCAAGCCATGGGAAGAGGGGCTCAAGTGCATATGATGTATTCGCCCTTCCAGGTGTTGGAGGCAGCCTTGGCGAACTCGGACATCACCTATGTACTGGCAGCAGTGGGCTTTGAAACCACCACACCCCTGTATGCCCAGCTGTTGAAAGAAGCCCGGGAAAAGGGACTGAAAAACATTCGGCTGTTAACCAGCCTAAAACAGATTTTGCCGGCCATGGAATGGATTCTATCTCATCGAAATACCATCGATGGGTTTCTGTGCCCCGGCCATGTGAGCACCATCATCGGATGGAAAGCCTATCAACCCTTGGCAGAATCCTATGAAAAACCCATGGTGGTAGCCGGGTTTACTGGTACCCATCTTTTGAAATCCATTCATCGGATATTGGAACATCGTGGAGTAGGCAAAGTGTTTAACGACTATCCCGGGGTGGTCAGTGAAGAGGGAAATCTCTTGGCGAAACAACGGATGGAAGAAGTCTTTCAACCGGAGGAAGCGGTTTGGCGAGGGTTGGGGGCCATCGCAGATTCCGGGTGGTATTTGAAGGGTCCTTTTGCGGAATACGACATGGGAAGCTATGGCCTTCGAAAGGATAAGAAGCTGCCGCCAGGCTGCCTTTGCCGGGAAGTCATTATCGGAGACAACACACCGGCAGAATGCCCTATGTTTGGAACGGAATGCAGCCCGAATCGCCCGTACGGACCTTGTATGGTCTCGGAAGAAGGGGCTTGCGGTATTTGGTATGGAAGGATAAGTATATGAAAATCACCATGGCCCACGGCAGCGGAGGCACCGCCTCCCACCAACTGATGGAAGAAATCTTTGCCCCCTATTTTCATAATTCGGTATTGGATCTTCGGGAAGACGCCGCCGTGCTTTCTTTGGATCCGGGAGAGTATGCCATGAGTACGGACACCTTTGTGGTAACGCCACTGTTCTATAAAGGGGGAGATATTGGTAAATTATCCGTCTGCGGCACGGTCAATGACTTAAGCTGTATGGGAGCCCGTCCTCAATACATGACTTGCGGCTTTATACTGGAAGAGGGACTTTCCTTGGCAACCCTAGGCCAGGTGGTGAAGTCCATGGCGGCTGTGGCAAAGGAAGCCGGCATCCTGCTGGTTGCCGGAGACACGAAGGTCATCGATGGTCAGGGTGGTCTTTATATCAACACCACCGGTATCGGGAGAATTCCTTCCGGCAGAAATGTACGAGGCGCCAATTTGGAACCCGGCGATGCCATACTGGTAACCGGAAACCTGGGAGACCATCATGCCACCATACTAAGTCATCGTATGAATATCGAAAACCAGATTCAAAGCGACAATGCCCCTTTAAATGGATTGGTAGAAGCCTTATTTGAAGCAGGCCTTCATCCCAAAACCATGCGAGACATCACCCGAGGAGGCCTGGGTACCGTGCTGAATGAACTGGCCCAAAGCTCTGGTGTAGGAATACGCCTAGAGGAAGAAAGAATACCGGTTTCCCGTTCGGTGCAGGGCTTTTCAGAAATATTAGGGCTGGATCCACTGTACATGGGTAATGAAGGGAAACTGGTATTATCGCTACCATGGGAAGAAGGGGAAAAAGCCCTTGCAGCACTCCGCGAACAAGAGAAAGGAAAGGATGCAGCCATAGTGGGTCGGGTGGTGGAAGGCACTGGGGTGGAGCTTCTGACCCGGCTGGGCGGTCTTCGAAGAGTACCCCCTCTTGTGGGCGAGGGACTTCCCCGTATTTGTTAAAAAACCTTGTCATTTCCCCATCCATCGGTATAATAGAGAGGTGGGGGAATTTTTTTTGACCTCACCTTGTATACAATATACGCAACAACTCGGAGGAAATCATGTCAACTTTATTATTCCTGATCTTTTTTCCTCTCCTCATCGCCTTGTTGCTATTGCTGATCAAAGGGGATTTGTTCAGAGATATCGTGGTGATTGGAGGGGCCGTAGTCATCGCAGCCGCATCATTGTTGCTGGGAGCGATGTATTTCCATACCGGAGGAGAAGTGTTTGCCGCCCAGGAGACCCAAGTGGGTTCTCTGATGATGGCTATCGAAATTGTCTTGGCAGGGGTCATCGTATTCTTATCGGTAAAACATAAAAAGTATCCTCCCGCTATTTTCGCCTTAATTCAAACCCCGCTGTTTGTCTGGTTTGAAATAACCCATGGACACCACATAAAAGTGGTAAGCAACCTATATATCGATCGGCTTTCTCTCATTATGGTATTGATTATCGGCATCGTAGGAAGCCTGATTTGCGTATATTCCCTAGGATATATGAAAGATTTTCGCCAACATCACGAAGGGGAAAAGGACCGTAGGCCCTGGTTCTTCTTCTTGATGTTTTTGTTTTTGTCTGCCATGTTTGGCTTGGTGGTATCCAACAACCTGGTGTGGATGTATTTCTTTTGGGAAATCACCACCCTCTGTTCCTTCTTCCTGATTGGCTTTACCAAGACCAAGGAAGCCGTGAACAATTCCTTCCGGGCATTAACCATGAACCTTTTGGGGGGAATCGGATTTGTACTGGCCATTCTGGTACTGGGCATCTACTATGATACCTTGGAATTGAGCACTGTGCTGATGTATGGACAAATGGGATATAGCGTGGTAGTTCCCGTAGCACTACTAGTATTTGCTGGGATTACCAAGGCGGCGCAGATGCCCTTTTCCAGTTGGTTGCTGGGCGCTATGGTAGCGCCTACACCCACCTCGGCGCTACTACACTCTTCCACCATGGTAAAGGCGGGCGTTTTTCTGATTATTAAATTGTCTCCGGTGCTGGGTTGGAACGGCGCGGGGATTATGGCCA
>CALFUG010000255.1 GCA_937928455.1 uncultured Clostridia bacterium | reverse complement strand
TGCATTGCCTTGAGTATCCTTCTTCTGACCGGCCAGCTGCTCTTTAAAGGCCAGGAAATGATAGAAGAATATCGAAAGCGGTTTCGCATTTAATCCGGCCAGACCAGGGTCAATCCCGCCTTCCTCCATTGCAAAAAACCCATCTGAATGGTATAATTTCTTTTTCGAAGATTCACTATATTTTGGAAGATTTCAAGGAGATTTCCCATGAGTACTTCAGAATATCAAAAATATATCAGCCCTCTTTCTCAGCGGTATCCCAGTAAGGAGATGCAATATCTTTTTTCTCAGGAGAAGAAGTTTCGAACCTGGCGAAGGCTTTGGATTGCTTTGGCGGAAGCGGAAAAAGAATTGGGACTGCCCATTGACGAAGCCCAGATTCAAGAGATGATACAACATCAAGAGGACATCAATTACCAGGTGGCCGAGGAAAAAGAGCGGGAGATTCGCCACGATGTGATGGCCCATGTGTATGCCTATGGCGTTCAGTGTCCCTTGGCCAAACCCATTATGCATTGGGGTGCCACTTCCTGTTACGTAGGGGATAATACGGACCTTTTGGTTATGAAGGAAGGCTTGGACTTGCTGGTGGGGAAGGTGGTCAATGTGGTGGATTATCTGAGCCGCTTTGCCATGGAGTATAGAGAGTTGCCCACCTTGGGCTTTACTCATTTTCAGCCCGCCCAGCCGGTGACGGTGGGGAAGAGAGCCACTCTGTGGATACAGGACCTTTTGATGGACCTTCAGGAATTGGAAGCGATGCGGGATGGACTGTTGCTGCTGGGCTCTAAGGGCACCACCGGTACCCAGGCCAGCTTTTATGAGTTGTTCCAAGGGGACGAAGAGAAGGTACGGAAGCTGGACCAGTTGATTTCTCAAAAGATGGATATGCCGGGTGTGGTTCCCGTATCTGGGCAGACCTATTCTCGTAAAATCGATGCCCGCGTGCTGCAAGTTTTGGCGGGAATCGCCATGAGTGCCCATAAGTTTGCCAACGATATCCGACTCCTGGCCCATTTAAAGGAAGTGGAAGAGCCTTTCGAGGAAAATCAGGTGGGTTCATCGGCTATGGCCTACAAGCGGAACCCCATGCGTTCGGAAAGAATGACAGGATTGGCCAGGCACGTGATGACATTAACCATAGATGGACAATGGACGGCAGCCTCTCAATGGTTGGAGCGAACCTTGGATGATTCATCCAACAAACGAATCTCCATAAGTGAGGGCTTCTTGACCACAGATGCCATCTTGGAACTCTATATGAATGTGGCTTCCGGCTTGGTGGTGTATCCCAAAGTCATGGAAAAGCATCTGCTGGAGGAGTTGCCGTTTATGGCTACAGAGAATTTGATGATGGAAGCGGTGAAGCGAGGGAAAGACCGACAGGAGCTTCATGAGCGAATTCGGGTACATAGTATGGCGGCGGCCCAAGTGGTTAAGGAGCAGGGGGGAGAAAATGACCTTCTCCGGAGATTGTCCCAAGACCCGGCATTCGGCATGAGTCTGGAAGAAATGGAGACCATGATGGCTCCGGAAAAATTTGTGGGCATGGCACCCCAGCAGACCCAACGGTATATTCAAGAAGAGGTGATGCCTCTTTTGAAGAAATATGAGGAGCGGCTTGGCCAGTGGGGTCAGGTACAGGTTTAGTAAAGTAAAGTGGGGTCCGACCCCAAAGTGTAGGTTTAGCAAAGTGAAGTGGGGTCCGACCCCAAAGTGTAGGTTTAGCAAAGTAAAGTGGGGTCTGACCCCAAGAAAAAAATGGGTGGAAACGAGGTGAACCGAGATGGCAAAAGCAATCGTAGGCGCCAACTGGGGCGATGAAGGAAAAGGAAAGATAACGGATATGCTGGCGGCGGAATCCGATGTGGTGGTTCGATATCAGGGAGGCCGCAATGCCGGTCATACCATTGTGAATCATTATGGGAAGTTTGCATTGCACATGCTACCCTCCGGTGTGTTTTATGATCATACCGTCAGTGTTTTGGGAAATGGAGTGGCCTTGTCCATTCCTGCCTTTCTGGAGGAAATGGCGGCATTGGCAGAAAAAAATGTTCCTCAGCCCAAGGTGCTGATTTCCGATCGTGCTCAAGTGGTGATGCCCTATCATCTATTGCTGGACGAGTATGAGGAAGAACGCTTGGCGGGAAAATCATTCGGCTCCACCAAATCCGGCATCGCTCCTTGTTATTC
>CALFUG010000254.1 GCA_937928455.1 uncultured Clostridia bacterium | reverse complement strand
TCTTCATTGGTATAGGTTTTAAATGTGGGATCCTCTTCCGCCAGCTTGGACAAGGCCACACCCATTTTTTCCTGACCTGCTTTGGTCTTGGGCTCAATGGCAATCTCGATAACCGGATCCGGGAATACCATGGATTCCAGAATAATGGCGTGCTTTTCGTCACACAGTGTATCCCCTGTAGTGGTGTCCTTAAGACCCACTGCCGCCGCGATATCTCCGGAATATACCATTTCGATATCTTCCCGGTGATTGGCATGCATCTGCAGGATTCGCCCAATTCTTTCTTTTCGACCTTTGGTGGAATTGTACACATAGGAACCGGATTTCAGATTCCCGGAGTACACTCTGAAAAAGGCCAGCTTACCCACAAAGGGGTCCGTCATAATCTTAAAAGCCAGTGCGGAAAAATGTCCATTGTCGTCAGCCGGTCTTTCTTCGATGGTTCCTCTTACGGGAATTTCTCCTTTAATCGCCGGAATATCAATGGGCGACGGCATAAAATCTACCACCGCATCCAATAGCATCTGGACACCCTTGTTTCGATAGGAAGATCCGCAGAGCACCGGAATCATACGACCTTCAATGGTCATGGTTCGAATGGCATCCTTAATCTCTTCCTTGGTAAAAGCTTCTCCCTCCAGATACTTCATGGTTAACTCTTCATGGGCTTCCGCCGCAGCTTCCACCATTTTATCGTGAGCCACTTGGGCTTCTTCCACCATGTCCTGGGGAATGTCTACGATGTCAAATTCTTTTCCTAAGTCGTCCTTGTAGATCTCCGCCTTCATGTCAATCAGGTCGATAATCCCCACAAAGCTGTCTTCGCTTCCGATGGGCAGTTGGATGGGAACTGCATTGGCTTTTAGTCTGTCCTTCACCATCTGAACCACCCGTTGGAAGTCGGCGCCCATGATGTCCATCTTATTCACAAAGATGATTCGTGGTACTCCATATTTCTCTGCTTGTCTCCATACGGTTTCCGACTGGGGTTCCACACCGCCCTTCGCACAGAGAACGGTGACGGCGCCATCTAAAACTCGCAAGGAACGCTCTACCTCAACGGTAAAATCCACATGCCCGGGTGTGTCGATGATATTAATTCGATGATCCTTCCACTGTGCAGTGGTGGCGGCAGAGGTAATGGTAATACCGCGTTCTTGCTCCTGCTGCATCCAGTCCATGGTGGCAGCGCCTTCATGGGTTTCTCCCATTTTATGGGTTCTTCCGGTATAGAACAGGATCCGCTCTGTAGTTGTTGTTTTTCCAGCATCAATGTGTGCCATTATGCCGATATTTCTGGTTCGCTCAAGCGGGAACTGTCTTGGCATATTTCATTCCTCCTTCCTTTCTTATTGGCCTTGCTCCTACCAACGGTAGTGTGCAAAAGCTCTGTTGGCTTCCGCCATTTTGTGAGTATCTTCTTTTTTCTTGACCGATCCGCCCATTCCATTGGCCGCATCCATCAATTCTTTTGCCAGGCGTTCCGCCATGGTCTTTTCTCCTCGAGCCTTGGTGTACTTAGTCAACCATCTTAGGCCCAGAGTCTGTTTTCGTTCCGTTCTTACTTCGATAGGAACTTGGTAGTTGGCACCGCCTACTCGACGAGCCTTTACTTCTACCTGTGGCATGATGTTCATCATGGCCTTCTCAAATACTTCCAGCGGGTTATTGCCGGTGGCCTTGTTGATCATATCAAATGCATCATACACAATGGCCTGGGCGGTACCCTTTTTACCGTCTAACATAATGCTGTTGATGAGCTTCGCCACCACAACACTACCGTATACTGGATCTGGAAGTACTTCTCTTTTTGGTACATTACCTTTTCTTGGCACTTCTCTTCCCTCCTCACATGCAAGATTTCAGAATCCTCCTTTCCAAGAATCATCCGTCCTCTTATGTGATTTCTTCACCTTTGGGTTTCCCCAAACGATTACTCTCCCTTGACCAGTGCAAATAAATTTAGTCAGGGAGTCTTCCGGTACTCGACACCATCAAATGGGTGCCGTGTGTGCCCAGGTCTATACTATATATAGGAAGGGGCACTGACATACTGTCTTTCCCGAAATTACTTATTCTTATTTGGCCTTCGGTCTCTTAGCTCCATACTTGGAACGAGCCTGGGCACGATTGGCAACACCGGAAGTATCCAATGTCCCGCGAACGATATGGTATCGTACACCGGGAAGGTCCTTCACACGGCCGCCACGAATCAAGACTACACTATGCTCCTGAAGATTGTGGCCAATCCCGGGGATATATGCAGTCACTTCGATTCCGTTGGTAAGACGAACTCTGGCAACCTTTCTCAAAGCCGAATTCGGCTTCTTCGGGGTTACGGTCTTTACAGAAGTGCAAACGCCTCTTTTTTGGGGGGAGTTAATATCTGTAGGAACTCTTCGAATGGAGTTCATTCCCTTTCCCAAAGCAGGAGCCTTTTCCTTCTTCTCAAAACTGGTTCTGCCTTCCCGTACTAGTTGATTGATTGTTGGCATGTGGTTCTCCTTTCTTTTCCATGATTTCAACCAAGAAATCATAGATCATATTTATTTAAAACCCGGAAAGGGTCTTAAAAACCAACGCTTAGTATATCATTGTAAATGTTAGAATGTCAACGGAAATCCTACTCGTCCGCTTCCACTTCCATCATTTTTGTGGTGTCCAGGTCGTTGATGCTCTCCATGCCGGCAATTTCGGCATAATCTTCTTCCTCTTCCATGGAAAGCATTTGCTCATAAGACTCCATTAACTCCGTATTTACACCGTAGTCCACAGAGATGCCCTTGTATCGCTTCATGCCGGTTCCCGCCGGAATCAGTTTTCCGATGATGACGTTTTCTTTCAAGCCCAACAGACGATCTGTCTTTCCTTTAATGGCGGCATCCGTTAACACTCGCGTGGTCTCCTGGAAGGATGCGGCAGACAGGAAGGAATTGGTGGCCAAGGATGCCTTGGTGATGCCCAAAAGAATTCTCTTGGCTTCACAAGGCTCGCCCCCCTGTGAAATCGCTTCTTCGTTGGCGGCCTCTACCTCCAGCTTCGCGTACAGAGCTCCGGGTAGCAAGTCGGTATCTCCCGCATTTTCAATCTTGAACTTAGAGAGCATCTGGCTAACAATAACCTCCACGTGTTTGTCATTGATGTCAACACCCTGTTGCTTGTACACCCGCTGTACTTCTTTGAGAAGATACTGGTAAACACCCTCTTCGCCTTTTAGACGCAAGATGTCGTGAGGATTCAATGGGCCTTTGGAGATATTCTCTCCCGCTAGCACGTAGTCGCCCTTCTTCACATTCAATCTGGCTCCGTAAGGGATGGTGTACGTTCTCTCTTCTGTACCGGTTATGACTACTTCTGTTTTGTTGTCCTGGGTCACCGAAATATCCGCTACCGTACCATCGGCCTCGCAAATTTCCGCCAAACCTTTTGGCTTTCTGGCCTCAAACAATTCCTCCACCCTGGGAAGACCCTGGGTGATGTCAGAGCCGGCAACACCTCCGGTATGGAAGGTACGCATGGTTAACTGGGTTCCCGGTTCTCCAATGGACTGGGCTGCGGTAATTCCAACCGCTTCTCCAATATTTACCGGTTCTCCCGTCGCCAGGTTTCGGCCATAGCACTTGGCACAAATTCCTGCTGTGGAATGACAAGTCATAACGGAACGTATAGCCACAGCATCAATGCCGCATGCTTCGATGCGAGCCGCAGCTCCTTCCGAAATCTCTTGGTTCTGCTCCACTATCAATTCTCCCGTTTCCGGATCTAAGATATCCAGAAGAGAGGTTCTCCCCACGATTCGCAGTCGCAGTGGCTCGATAATTTCTTTTCCATCGGTGAAAGCTCGTACCTGTATTCCCTCATCGGTACCGCAGTCTGTCTCTCGAACAATGACATTATGGGATACATCCACCAAACGACGGGTCAAATAACCGGAGTCCGCTGTTCGGAGAGCGGTATCTGCCAATCCCTTTCGGGCACCATTGGTAGAAATAAAGTATTCCAATACAGACAATCCTTCCCGGAAGTTAGCCTTGATGGGAATTTCAATGGTTTTACCCACCGCATTGGCCATCAATCCACGCATACCGCCAATCTGACGGATTTGGTTCTTGGACCCTCTGGCTCCGGAATGGGCCATGATATATAAGTTGTTCATGGTGCCCAGAGAATTCATCAAGGCATCCGCTACATCGTCGGTAGTCTTATTCCAGATTTCAATAACTTTCTGGTATCTTTCCTGATTGCTGACCAATCCTTTTCGATAAGCCTCTTCATATTTCTCGACTTGTCGTTCCGACTCATTGATGATATCAAACTTATTCTTTGGAATTTCCATGTCGGAAATGCTGATGGTAATAGCTCCTACCGTGGAATAATGGAATCCCGTATCCTTAATGTAATCCAGCATAATAGCCGTCCCGGTATTTCCATGAATTCGATAGCAGTTCTCGATAATCTGTCCCAGCTCTTTTTTCTTGCATAGGAAATCCACTTCCAACGAATAGGGGTCTTTGCTTCGATCCACATACCCCAAATCCTGTGGTAAACCCATATTGAATATGAATCGACCTACTGTGGACTCCACCAGCTTTCCACGAGTATCCTCCGGTCCGGCAAAACGGCGTACCTTAACTCTTGCATGAAGTCCCACCACTTGATTGTGGTATGCCATCAGCATTTCGTTAATGTCCGTGAACACCTTTCCATCTCCTCGCTCTGAAACAGTGTCTCTATCATCCACTCCCGGATGGGTCAGGTAATAAGTTCCTAAAATCATGTCCTGGGTAGGCGTGGTAATGGGAGATCCATCCTTGGGTGCCAGAATGTTATTGACGGAAAGCATCAGGAAACGGGCTTCCGCCTGGGCCTCTACCGATAAGGGAAGATGGACCGCCATCTGGTCTCCATCGAAGTCCGCATTATATGCCGTACATACCAGGGGATGTAGCTTGATGGCTTTTCCTTCCACCAACACCGGCTCAAAAGCCTGGATGCCCAATCTATGCAAGGTGGGCGCACGGTTCAACAAGACCGGATGTTCCTGAATAATCTCATCCAATACGTCCCAAACTTCGGTACGCACCTTTTCTACCATACGTTTTGCACTCTTGATGTTATGGGCCATGCCGTCTTCCACCAAACGCTTCATGATGAAAGGCTTGAACAGCTCCAATGCCATCTTCTTGGGAAGACCACACTGATAGAACTTCAGTTCCGGACCCACTACAATAACACTTCTTCCGGAGTAGTCCACTCGTTTTCCCAACAAGTTCTGTCGGAAACGACCTTGTTTTCCCTTCAGCATATCGGACAAGGATTTCAAAGGACGGGAACCGGGGCCCGTTACAGGGCGACCTCTTCTCCCATTATCAATCAGCGCATCCACAGATTCCTGCAGCATACGTTTTTCATTTCGCACAATAATATCCGGAGCACCCAGCTCCAATAACTTGTTCAATCGGTTGTTTCGATTAATCACCCTTCGATACAGGTCATTTAAATCGGAGGTGGCAAATCGTCCGCCATCCAGTTGAACCATAGGACGAAGGTCCGGAGGAATCACCGGAATCACTTCCAGCACCATCCATTCCGGTTTATTATTGGAAAGACGCAAAGCCTCTACCACTTCCAATCGACGAACGATTCGGACCTTCTTTTGTCCGGTGGCATCCTTCAGCTT
This sequence comes from uncultured Clostridia bacterium, assembly GCA_937928455.1. Lineage (GTDB taxonomy): Bacteria > Bacillota > Clostridia > Peptostreptococcales > Anaerovoracaceae > JAAZGD01. The sequence goes on along the minus strand of CALFUG010000254.1, from coordinate 12,366 downwards.
TTCCCTCATATCCTTGCTGAGTTCTTCCAAATCAATGTTGGCCAATAGCTCACGTACTGCCTGGGCCCCCATGGCAGCTCGGAAGGTGATATCCGGATCATTCTTTGCTTCCCGATACTGTTGCTCGCTTAGCACTTCCTTGTATTCAAAACCGGAAGTGCCTGCATCCAGAACCACATAGGATGCAAAGTACAATATCTTCTCCAGATTTCTGGGGGACATATCCAGCACCAATCCCATTCGGGACGGAATCCCCTTGAAATACCAAATATGAGAAACCGGGGCCGCCAACTTAATGTGACCCATTCTTTCCCGACGCACCTTGGCTTTGGTAACTTCCACACCACACCGGTCACAAATAATCCCCTTATATCGGATTCGTTTGTACTTACCACAATGGCATTCCCAGTCCTTGGTGGGACCAAATATCTTTTCGCAGAACAAACCATCCTTTTCCGGTTTTAAAGTTCGGTAATTGATGGTTTCCGGCTTGGTTACTTCGCCGTGAGACCAGCTCATAATCTTTTCCGTCGAGGCTAACCCGATCTGCAAGGATTCAAAATTGTTCAATTCATAGTTTGCGTTGTTTTGTTCGCTCAAGGAGTATCTCCCCTTTCCTTACTCTTCATCCACTAACTCGTCTTCCTCGTCCTCTATGTCTACCTCGTCGTCATTCGGCGCGGTGGGAAGGTCATCCACCTCTTCCTCCGGCGCCGCTATCATATTCAGATCTCCTTCAAATTTAGCGATGCCTTCCAGCTCCACACTCTCTTTAATCTCGATTTCCCGATCATCGTCGGAAAGGACACGGACATCCAGTCCCAGAGACTGCATTTCCTTGATCAAAACCTTGAAGGATTCCGGAATGCCCGGCTCGGGAATATTCTCCCCTTTTACGATGGCTTCATAGGTTTTTACACGGCCCACGATATCATCGGATTTCACCGTAAGAATTTCTTGCAAGGTATAGGCCGCACCGTACGCTTCCAAAGCCCACACTTCCATTTCTCCGAATCGCTGACCGCCGAATTGGGCTTTTCCGCCCAAGGGCTGCTGGGTCACCAGGGAATAAGGGCCGGTGCTTCTGGCATGAATTTTGTCATCAACCAGATGGTGCAATTTCAACATATACATATATCCAACCGTAACCGGATTATCAAAGTATTCTCCGGTACGACCGTCCCGGAGACCCACTTTACCACTTTCGGGGAAACCGGACTCCACCATTAAGTCCAGAATATCCATTTCACTGGCTCCATCAAATACCGGTGTGGAAATATACCAGTCTCGATACTTGGATACCAGTCCCAAATGGACCTCCAATACTTGTCCTACATTCATTCGAGAAGGAACTCCCAGCGGATTCAACATAACCTCCAATGAGCGTCCATCTTCCATGAATGGCATATCTTCTTCCGGAAGAATTCTGGAAATGACGCCTTTGTTTCCATGGCGTCCCGCCATTTTATCTCCCACGGAAATTTTTCTCTTAGTGGCCACATAACAGCGAACCAATTTGTTGACTCCCGGAGGTAATTCGTCCCCATTCTCTCGAGAGAAGATTCGTACATCTACCACAATGCCCGTCTCTCCATGAGGCACTCTTAAAGAAGTGTCCCTTACTTCCCGGGCTTTTTCCCCAAAGATGGCTCGAAGCAACCGTTCCTCTGCCGTCAGTTCCGTTTCTCCCTTTGGTGTTACCTTGCCCACCAAAATGTCAGAAGAAGTAACCTCGGCACCGATTCGGACAATTCCCTCTTCATCCAGGTCCTTCAATGCATCCTCGGATACATTGGGAATATCCCGAGTGATTTCTTCCGGTCCCAACTTCGTATCTCTGGCTTCCGACTCATATTCCTCAATATGAATGGAGGACAGGGTGTCATTCATAATCAACCGCTCGTTCAAAACGATGGCATCTTCGTAATTGTAGCCTTCCCAGGTCATGAATCCCACCAGGAGATTCTTACCCAATGCGATTTCACCACAGTCGGTGGATGGCCCGTCGGCAATCACCTCGCCGGCCGCAATTTTTTCTCCTGTGAAGACAATGGGCTTTTGATTGATGGAAGTACCCTGGTTGCTTCGTTTGAACTTCAGCATGGTGTACTCATCTTCTCCCTGCCCGTCATCTCTCTTGATAACAATTCGCTTGGCATCCACATACTTGACACGACCGCTGTTCTTGGCCAATATCACTACGCCGGAGTCACAAGCTGCTTTGTATTCCATTCCCGTGGCAACAATAGGGGCTTCGGTTATCATCAAAGGAACCGCCTGCCTCTGCATGTTGGATCCCATCAAGGCCCGGTTGGCATCGTCGTTTTCCAGGAAAGGAATCATGGCGGTTGCCACAGATACGACCTGTTTGGGGGATACGTCCATGTAATCAATATTTTCTCTGGCTACCAAATCGATTTCTCCACCAGCCCCTCGGGATGCCACTTTAAAATTCACAAAATGGCCTTTGGAATCCAAGGGCTCGTTGGCCTGGGCGATAATCATCATTTCTTCTTCATCTGCCGTCAAGTACTCGATTTTGTTGGTAACCCGTCCGGTTCCTTTTTCTACCAAACGATAGGGTGTTTCAATAAATCCATATTCATTGACTCTTCCATAAGTAGTCAAAGAACCAATCAGTCCAATGTTGGGACCTTCTGGTGTTTCAATGGGACACATTCTACCGTAGTGGGAATAATGTACGTCACGCACCTCAAATCCGGCTCTCTCTCGTGATAACCCACCGGGACCCAGAGCGGAAAGTCTTCTTTTATGGGTCAGCTCTGCCAAGGGATTGGTTTGATCCATGAATTGGGATAGCTGAGAGGAACCGAAAAATTCTTTAATGGCAGCCGTCACCGGCCGAATATTCATCAATGCCTGGGGGGTAGTCACCTCAATGTCTTGAATGGTCATACGTTCTTTTACCACTCTTTCCATTCGGGCCAGCCCGATACGAAATTGATTTTGCAGCAATTCTCCTACCGTTCGCAGCCGTCGATTACCCAGGTGGTCAATATCATCCACATTACCCACGCCATAGCTCAAGTTCAGAACGTAAGAAAGAGAGGCGATGATATCATCAATGATGATATGCTTGGGAGAAAGCTCGTTTTTTCTCGCCATCAAGGCCTCGGGTAAATCCTTCTTCTTCGTGGCATCCAGAATCTCTTTCAAAACCGGATAATATACTTTGGAAGGAAGTTTGATCTCTTCCCCCGTCAATTTCACATATTTTTTCAACTCTACAAAATGATTGCCGATGACCTTGGTCTTCTGCTCTTCATCCTGCTTGCTTCGAACCCACATGGACTTGACACCGGCATTTTCAATGGCAAACCCCAGTTCACGGGTAATAAAATCCCCATTGGACGCCAGCACCTCTCCCGTGTTGGGATCAAAAACATCCTCCGCCGCCTTGCAACCGATAATTCGGTTGGAAAGACCCAGTTTCTTGTTGTATTTGTAACGGCCAACCTTGGCCAAATCATATCTCTTGGGATCAAAAAATAGAGAATCCAACAAAGAACGAGCGCTCTCCACCGTGGGTGGTTCTCCCGGCCTTTGCTTTCGATAAATCTCTTTCAGTCCTTCTTCGTAGGTCTCCGTGGTATCCTTTTCCAGGGTCTTTAAGAGCCTGGGGTCTTCCCCGAATATTTCAATAATCTCCTGGTCCGTCCCAATTCCCAGTGCACGAAGCAAAGTGGTGGCAGGTTGCTTTCGGGTTCGGTCTACCCGAACTGAAATCACTTCATTGGAATCTGTTTCATACTCCAACCAAGCCCCTCGATTGGGGATTACCGTGGTGGAGAATAATTTTTTATTGGACTTGTCCACGGTCATGGCATAGTATGGACCGGGACTTCGAACCAGCTGGGTTACTACCACTCGCTCGGCTCCGTTATATATAAAGGTACCTTTTTCCGTCATCAGCGGGAAATCTCCCATGAAGACTTCTTGCTCTTTTACTTCCCCGGTATCTTTGTTTACCAGACGAACCTTGACTTTCAGGGGCGCCGCAAAGGTCACATCTCTTTCCTTGCACTCTTCCTGTTCGTACTTGGGCGGATCGTTTAACGAATAATCGATAAACTCCAGCACCAGATTTCCTGCGTAATCTTTGATTGGGGAAATATCCTCAAACACCTCTTTCAATCCTTCATTGATGAACCAATCGTACGATTCTCTCTGGATTTCAATAAGATTCGGCATCTCCGCAACTTCGTTAATTTTTGAATAACTCATACGAGTTCTTCGACCAAATTCAACGGGTTTCGGCATTTTCATCACTCCTTAAAAATTAAAGAAACTACTTTTCATGGCAATGTACTATGATATTACAAACTCGTCAAGTTGTCAAGCCATTTTCATGGGCAGCCAAGGCCAGTTGGTCCTCGTTATATACGGAAAATCCAGCATTTCGAAGATATTCTACCGCCATTCCCTGCCCCGGAATTTTCGTTCCGGCAAAACTACCATCATAGATAATAGAGGATCCGCAGGAAGGACTTCGCTCCTTCATGATGGCAAAAGCCACGTCATGTGCCTTCGCCAGGCGAACCGCTTCCTCCGCACCTCTTCGAAAGGCCTCCGTCACATCCTGTCCCAACCGGTTTTTCACCAAATCCCCCACTCGCTGACAATCGGAACGAGGAACGGGCAACCCGCCAAATACTTCCGGGCATACCGGCACCAATCGGCCTTCTTCCTTCCACTTTGTGAAAAGAGGTGGCGCCCAATGGACGATTTTCCCATCGTATCGCACCAAATCGCCATAAAGGCACCCACTGATCAGGATTTTTTTCATAACAAGGCTCCCTTCTCAGAAAAACAAATCGGCCTTGGGCATATTGCCAAAGGCCGAAATCCTTCGAACCTGCTTATTTCAGTTCTACTGTGGCGCCGACTTCTTCCAACTGTGCTTTGATGGCTTCTGCTTCTGCCTTTTCGATGCCTTCTTTTACATTCTGAGGAGCTCCGTCTACCAGGTCCTTGGCTTCTTTCAGGCCCAATCCAGTCAGCTCTCTAACAACTTTGATTACCTTGATTTTTTCAGCACCGGCACCCGCCAATACTACGGTGAATTCTGTTTGCTCTTCCACTTCGGCTGCGCCATTTCCGCCAGCACCCGCTACTGCTACAGGAGCCGCTGCAGATACACCAAATTCTTCTTCACAAGCTTTTACAAGCTCGTTTAATTCTAATACGGTCATGCCTTTAATGGCTTCGATGATTTGCTCTTTGTTCATTTTTATTCTCCTTTATTTTTCTACGATTATCTCTTATGAATCATTCTGTGATTTCTTACTCGGTTTTGGCATCGGCAATGGCCTGGAAGGTCCGTACCAGTTTGCTTACCGGGGATTGGATACTGCCCATAAACTTGGCAATCAGCACCTCGCGGCCCGGGATGGAAGCAACGGCCGTCATTCCTTCTGCGTCATAATACACACCTTCTACGAATCCGCCCTTAAAAGCCATCTTCTTGTATTCTTTGATGGACTCATTGATAACACGGGCCGGGGTGGTGGCATCCTCGTAGCTAAATGCAAACGCGCTGGGTCCTTCCAACACCTCTGCCATGGAAGCAAACTCGGTTCCTTCGATGGCTCGTTTCACCAAAGTGTTCTTATATACGGTGTAGTCTACATCGGCTTCTCGGAGCTTTTTTCTCATGGCATCTGCCTGAGAAACGCTGATTCCCAGATAGTCGACTACCACTGCGGATTTGGACTTGGAAAACTTTTCCTTGATTTCATCCACGATGATTTGCTTTTGGTTTTTTGCTGTTTCTGACATATTTGGTCTCCTTTCTTTGCTTCTTCCTGGCGGAAGAAACAAGAGTCAGCATGGTACTCTATAAAATGCCTCGCCTGTCACCGGACAAGCGAGGCCAATATTTTATATTGTACCTCGGCGGGAAATTAAGCTGTTACGCACCCGCTGTCTACGGTTAGTTTTCTTGTTTAGTTGATTTCCCTGTGATTACCCTTGAATTCTCTGGGGATTTACTTTCACGCCGGGACTCATGGTGGTTGCCAGGGTAACGGATCTTAAATACTGACCCTTCGCCACCGATGGTTTTGCTTTAATGATGGCTTCCATCAGGGCATTGAAGTTTTCTGCCAGTTTTTCCGGTCCGAAAGAAACCTTGCCTACCGGTGTGTGGACGATGTTGGTCTTATCCAAACGATACTCCACTTTACCCGCTTTGATTTCTTCCATGGCTTTTTCGATATCCATAGTTACCGTACCGGATTTGGGGTTGGGCATCATGCCTTTGGGTCCTAATACTTTACCCAATTTGCCAACTACACCCATCATGTCCGGAGTGGCTACCACGACGTCGAAATCGAACCAGTTTTCTTTTTGAATCTTTTCCGCCAACTCTTCCGCTCCCACAAAGTCTGCACCGGCAGCCTCTGCTTCTTGCGCCTTAGGACCCTTGGCAAATACCAACACTCTTTTGGTTTTACCGGTTCCGTGAGGAAGGACGATGGCGCCACGAACCTGCTGGTCCGCATGTCTTCCGTCTACACCCAGTTTAATGTGAGCTTCTACGGTCTCGTCGAATTTTGCCGTGCCCATTTTCACCAGAATTTCCATGGCTTCTTTGGCATCGTACTGTTGCTGTGCATCGAAACTAGCGAATGCTTCTCGATACTTTTTGCCTCTCTTTGGCATTTCATACCTCCTTGTGGTTCCAACGACTTTTTTAAAAAAGCCTCCCACCTATTACTCTTTCACAATAACTCCCATACTTCTTGCGGTTCCCTTGATCATTTCCGTGGCTGTGTCCAGATTCGCCGCATTCAGGTCTGGCATTTTGGTTTTGGCGATTTCCTGGGCCTGCTCCAACGTGATACTGCCAATCTTATTCTTGTTGGGCTCTCCGGACGCCTTGTTCAATCCTGCCGCTTTCTTAATCAGTACGGCTGCAGGTGGTGTCTTGCAGACAAAGGTGAAGGAACGGTCCGCATACACGGTGATTACCACGGGGATAATCATTCCCTGTTGGTCCTGGGTTTTTGCATTAAACTGTTTGCAAAAATCCATGATGTTGACACTCTTTTGTCCCAATGCCGGTCCAACGGGTGGTGCTGGTGTAGCGCCGCCTGCAGGAATCTGCAATTTAATATAGCCTTCTACTTTTTTTGCCATTCTTTTTTATCTCCTTTCTCCCGCCTGGCGGGGATTAAGGGGTACCCATTTCTCTGGGTTTCCTTCCTTTATATAATGTATATGGTGGATTTCTCATCGGAGCTCTTGCTCAATAATCCTGCTTCGGATGGAGGCCACATGGCCTTTCCTCTCCTTACAACTTATCAATCTGCGCATACTCCAATTCCACTAATGTATCTCTTCCGAACATACTGATCATTACCTTCATCACTTGCTTTTCTTCATCAAAGCTGGATACGGTTCCCATGAACCCTTCAAAAGGTCCATTAATCACCTTCACAGAGTCTCCGGCCTTAATGTCCATATCGATGATGATTTTTTCAATACCCATTCTTCGAACCTCTTCCAAGGTAAGGGGTACCGGCTCTGATCCGTGGCCTACAAATCCGGTGACACCTTGGGTGTTTCTGACCAGATACCAGGATTCGTTGGTGACAATCATCTTCACCAAAACATACCCGGGGAACATTTTACGGGTTTTGATTTTTCGCTGGCCGTTTTTCATCTCCACCACATCTTCCGTGGGGACCACCACACTGAGAACCAAATCCTGCATTCCTCGATTCTCCACCAGCTTTTCAATATTCACCTTGACCTTGTTTTCGTGACCGGAATAGGTATGGACTACATACCACATGGGCTCTCTTATGGCGCGGACGCCACTGACCCCTTCTTCCACCACGTCAAAGGTTAAATCTTTTTCTTGTTCGGCCATGAGTTTCCTTTTCCTTACATATTAATGCCAAGAATGCCCTTCAGCATCGCTAAAACACCGGAGTCAATCCCCCAGAATGCCAACGCAAAGAAAGTACAGGTCAAGATTACCACTACAGTAAAGGTACCCAACTCTTTTCGAGTGGGCCATACCACTTTCTTTACTTCGGTTCGGATGCCTTTGAAGTATTCTCTAATACTGGGCCGTTCTCTCTTGGGACGAACCGGTTTCTTTTTAGCGGGAGCTTTGGCCTCCAGCTTGTTTTCCTTAGCCATTCGAATTACTCCTTATTTGGTTTCCTTGTGAAGCGTATGATCCTTGCAGAATTTGCAATACTTCATCATTTCGATTCGGTCCGGATCGTTCTTTTTGTTCTTCATACTGGTGTAGTTTCTCTGCTTGCATTCTTGACATGCCAGAGTCACTCTCACTCTTGCTCCTACTGCCATCGACTGTTACCTCCTATAACTGATCTATCCTTCATGTTTCCACTAAAAATGGGACTAAAATGGAATTCATCGCATAAAGTCGCTTAATTATATTATAACGGGGAAGGGTCATTGTCAAGGAAAATCCCTTAGATTTCGATTTCCGTCGGATCCTCCGGACTATCCATTACTTGCCACCCTTCCAGGTATGCTTCGCTGTCCTCCAGCCCTTCCAATTCCCCGGGTGTACCCCGAAAGAATTTTCCCCAACCTTCCGCCGCCACGGTGCCATCCGGAAGATAAATTTCTCCGGTGGTTTCAAAAATCTTTCGATTCATACGGGTAATCCTGCCTAATGCCTTCAAGTCCGTCTCCAAGGGCACCGGTTTCTTAAATCGAATCCTGAGATCCACCGTCACAGACCACTCTTCCGGAAACTCCACATTCAGAGCCCTACTCATTACCTCGTCCAGCATGGCCGAAATGATTCCGCCATGAACCCGCTCCGGAAAACTTTGATGGTGGTCCTTGGCTCGAAAAAGACCGATGACTTCTCCTGTGTCGGTATCATAAAACCGGCCGTGGATTCCAAAAGGATTGTCCACCCCACATACCGCACACATCTTACTGTTATTTTGTTTCCGGGTCACCTTGTATTTCATGGTATCTCTATTTCTTTATTCTTTATTCTACCCTTTTTCCAATTTAAAACTGCGGGAAGATGGCCCGCAGTTCCTTGTTGTCATGGCCATTATATGCTCTGGCTCATAAAAATGCAACCGAAACAGTGGGAAAAGCTACAAGAAAAAATCCGAGGAATATATATAGTAGGGGATAGTCGCCCTGTTGGGAGAATGGTATAATGTGAGCGACAAAGAATCCCCCTAACCCAGGGGCGTAGAGAGGCCGAATGTATGCTATTTTCATCCCTTACATTTCTCATATGTTTTCTCCCCTTGACCCTATTGGTCTATTACACCCTTTTGCGGCATCACCGAAGGCTGCAAAACTATTTTCTTTTTGGGGCCAGTCTTTTTTTCTATGCCTGGGGAGAGCCTTGGTTCGTCTTTGTGATGATGGGATCTATCGTCGCCAACTACTTCTTCGGTCTTTTGGTACAAACCCGAAAGAAGCCTTGGATTATCGTTGTCATGCTGGCTGTGAACTTAGGAATTCTATTTATTTTCAAGTATTTCATGTTCACCGTGGCGAATATCAACCTCTTGTTTCACGCCAACTGGACCACCCGGGAAATTATCCTGCCCATTGGAATCAGTTTCTTCACCTTTCAAGCCATTTCCTATGTGCTGGATATTTATCGGAACAAAGCGGAAGCCCAGAAGGACTTACTTCATGTAGGCCTGTACATTTCCTTCTTCCCGCAACTGATTGCCGGCCCCATTATTCGTTACCAAACAGTAGCTCTACAGATCCAGAATCGGGTGGAGTCCATGGAATTGTTTTCGGAGGGAGTCTGCCGTTTTCTCATGGGCTTCGGCAAGAAAATCCTCATCGCCAATAACATGGCCATCGTAGCGGATCATTGCTTCCGCATCGTTGGTGAGGGTAATGGCACCACGGCCATGGCCTGGTTGGGCGCCTTGGCCTATACTTTCCAGATATTTTTTGATTTCTCCGGATATTCCGATATGGCCATCGGCTTGGGTCGTATGTTTGGATTCAAATTCCCCGAGAACTTCAATTACCCATATATCTCCCGTTCCGCCTCTGAGTTTTGGAGGCGTTGGCACATATCCCTGGGAACTTGGTTTCGAGACTATGTATATATCCCATTGGGTGGCAGCCGCTCCGGAAAAGGACGGACCTTTTTCAACCTATTCATTGTTTGGTTGCTGACGGGATTCTGGCATGGCGCCAACTGGACCTTTGTTTGCTGGGGTTTCCTCTGGTGCTTTTTCATTATCCTGGAAAAGGCCTTAAACTTCGAGAAGAAGGTATACTTCAAACCACTTGGAGACAGCCTCCTGTCTCGCCGGTTGATTTCAATCGTAAAACATGTATATTTATTGCTTCTGGTAATGATTGGCTGGGTGCTTTTCCGATCACAGACCTTGGGAGATGCCATCCACTATTTGAATCTCATGTCCGGGGCAGGTCCTGAACCCTTGTCAGACATCCGTACCTTGGCTTGGATCAAGGAATACCTGTGGATATTTCTGGCGGGAATTCTATTCAGCGTACCCCTTGGCCAACGCTTTCAAAGAGTCCCTGCTCCCGTATACACCACCTTGCTCCTGTTGGTATTGATTGTTTCCCTTTCCTATTTAGTGAAGGGGGCCCACAATCCATTTATCTATTTTAACTTCTAAGGAGAGAGAGCTTCATGAGGCCAAAGAAAAACGGAAGCCCCAAAACCCATATGGAACAACAATTAACCGCCGTTCTGTTTGCCGCCATCGTCGGTCTGCTTTTGTTGTTCCTATTGGCCTCCAGCTTTCCCCGGGAATTTCTGACCACTTATCGAAATACTGTGCCGGAAGGAACCCCTCTTCTGGGGAGAGTGGAGCAAGCCGTTCAAATATTCGATGATTTGCTGGTAGAAGAAACACCGGGATATGAAGGTTTCCTCGAAATATACGGCGCCGCCCAGAAGGCCATGGGGAAACGCACCATACCAGATCCCAACTACAGCTACTTGTTCCTGACGGACCAAGGCCAAATTACCTATCAGATTAACGAAAGAGATTTGACGGAACCGGCGAATAAAATCGTTGCCCTGAAGGAAACCTTGGAACAGGAGAAAATTCCATTCCTCTGGGTCCAAGCACCTTTCCGCCTATTGGACGAGACCGAAATCACTCCCATTACCTTTGATTACGGGGATGAAAACGCAGACCGCTTCCTTGCCATGCTGGAAGATCAAGGATTGTCCATTCTGGATCTCCGCGTATCTTTCCGCGAGTATCGCCGCCAGGGAATATCTCAACAAGACTTGTTCTTCAATACGGACCACCATTGGACCATACCCGCTGCCCTGAAGGCCACAGAAACCATAGCAAAAACTCTGGCAGATAAATACGATGTGCCCATTGACCCTGCCACCTTTGCGGAAGATCGGTTTCAAATGACCACTCAGGAAAACTCCTTCATTGGTTCCATGGGAAGAAGGGTGGGTAAAATTTATGGCGGGGTAGATCGATTCACGTTGGTGGTTCCCCAATTTGAAACGGATATTCAACTCTGGGAAACGGATTACGGTGTCACCACACAGGCCAGAGGCTCCTTTGAAGATGCTGTTTTGGTGAAAGAGTATCTGGAAGATCCGGAAATGACCGCCAATCGCTATGCTGCCTATCATGGGGATAATGAAGAATTGGTATTCATTAACCACAAGGTTCCCCACGGGAAAATCCTCATCATCAAAGACTCTTTCGGCGTGCCGGTATATTCCTTCCTGTCCTTAGGTGTTCATGAGGTCCGTGCACTGGATCCCCGATTATATAAGGGCTCTATTTCTCAGTATGCCAAGGACTATGAACCGGATGTGGTAATCTTTCTATATAATGTAGACAGCCTCAACCAGAATATGTTCTTGTGGGCAGATTAATACTCTCCCCTGTTCCAGTGGCCATTGTTTCCCCATCTCAAGAGAGGACAACAAAGAACAAAAAGGACTTGAAATGGTCCACAATTTATTGTAATATCAAATAGTCGCAAAACGACTTCATAACCGTGGGCCTATGGCGCAGCTGGGAGCGCGCTTGACTGGCAGTCAAGAGGTCAGGAGTTCGATCCTCCTTAGGTCCACCACTTTAAAAGAACCGGAGATTCTTTCTCCGGTTCTTTTAATTTGACGGTTCTAAGGGGTCGGTTCGGGGTCGGGTACCTCAAAATTCAAAAGAGAAATGCTCTCAAGATTTGGTACCCGACCCCGAAATTTGGCTGCGAAGGAAAGCATGACCATGTCTATGGTTTCATTCCTAAAAAATGGGCAAGAATTATGATGCGCCGAAAATAAAATATGGTATAATACCTTTGTGTTTCGTAAACGAAAAAAATGGAACTTGGGCTTATAGCTCA
>CALFUG010000253.1 GCA_937928455.1 uncultured Clostridia bacterium | reverse complement strand
TTGTTGATGGGTTTATTTTTACTGTCGTGTATGGTGAAGATTCGTCTTAAGGAAAAGCACAAAAAGAGCCTGTTGTTAACGGCGGGATTTTATATTGGGTTTATGATTTTTCAAACCATAGGACTGATTTTTGCGACTAGTATAGAAAGTGGAATCATATTTGCCATCATCCCCATTTTGTCTAAGTTAATTGCTGGAGTGGTGTTAAAAGAAAATACAGGGTGGGTTCAAAACATCTTCATGGTTCTATCCATCTCCGCATTAATCGTGATGATTCTTATGGGGTCCACAGGAGTCGAAACCAATTTGGTGGGAGTTACCATATTAATCATCAGCAGCATTTCTATGGCCATTAGCAACGTATACATGCGGTATGTTCGGCAAGAATATCGGCCAGTGGAAATTACTGCGGCTATTTGCTTTATGGGAGCCATTGCATTTAATATAGCATATCTTTTTTCCGGAGACTTTCTTCATTACTTGGAGCCATTGCAGCACATGGAGTTTGTCATTGCTACGCTGTATTTGGGCACAGCTTGCATCGTATTGTCTGCCCAGCTGATGGCCTTTATGCTACGTCATATGCCGGCGGTAAATGCCACCATTTTTGGTAATTTGTCTACGGCCATCTCCATTGTAGCCGGAGTGGTAATTCTAGGAGAGCCTTTGTTGTTCTATCATGTTTTATGTACATTGCTCATTATCGTAGGTGTCGTTGGAGTCAGTATGCCGGATTTAAAACGAAATTCGCGGATCGAGAGGAAGGTGGGAAAGAAATAATGAGAATTATATTTTTGTCGGAAAACAAAACAAACCAGCCACCTTTTGTGGGTGAGCATGGGCTTTCTATGTTCATAGAAACGGACTCTGCTAAGATTCTTTTTGACGCAGGGTCATCCGACTTTCTGTTTCAACACGCGAAAGAAAAGAAGCTGGATTTGGGAGATGTAGACCTTTGTGTGGTTAGCCATGGACACTTTGATCACACGGGGGGGATTCCAACTTTTGTAAAAATCAACCAGAAGGCTCCGGTTCTCATACACAAGGAGGCTTTTTACGAAGAATATTATATGGAAAAGGGTGTGATGGAAAAAGAGCCTTGCTCCATCCTGTGGAATGAAAAAGAAAAGCAGGAGATTTTACCCAGATTGCTTCTCACCGAAGGGACGCATTATTGGAATGAAAACATATTGATATCCGGAGCCATACCCCCCCGGTATGGTAACGAATCGGTGGAAGATTTCTATATTCGAGAAATGGACGGTAAGTACCGGATCGACCCCATGGAGCATGAGCAATTCCTCCTAATCCGGGAAAGAGGAGAGTTATATCTATTCTCGGGGTGTTCCCATAAAGGTATTTTTTCTGCCCTAAACTATGCCAAGGATTTATTCCCGGAAGAGAAAATCCGACTATTGGTGGCAGGGCTTCATTTATATAATGCCAATAGCGCTACCATATCGGAAGTAGTGCAACGGCTTTTACCATATAACATTCCGGAGATATTACCGGTTCATTGTACGGGCATAGAGGGCATATGCCAGATGAAGCGAGAAATGCCGGGCGTGGTCAAGATTGCTTGTGTAGGAGATGAATTTGAATACTGATTGGCAACAACGAACGGAAATGTTAATAGGCACGTATGGATTACATCGGTTGAGGAAAGCCAGGGTAATCATTTTTGGACTGGGTGGAGTCGGTGGATCTGCGGCGGAAGCACTGGCCAGAACAGGAATCGGCACCCTAGGACTGGTGGATAAAGATATTCTGGAAGAAACCAATTTAAACCGTCAGATTATCGCACTTCGGTCCACATTGGGAAAACCTAAGGTTGAAGTCATGGCTGCTCGTATTCGTGATATAGATCCTTCCATTGATATTACCACTTACCATCAACTCTATTTACCGGAGACGGCCAATGAAATCCCGCTAGACTCTTATGACTATGTTATAGATGCTATCGACAATGTGACGGGGAAAATGGAATTAATCTGTCGCTGCCATCAACAGGGAATTCCACTCATTAGTTCCATGGGCATGGGAAATCGCTTCGACCCACTGGAAATAAGAGTGGCGGATATCTTTGAAACCCAAGTATGCCCACTGGCTAAAGTGATTCGAAAAGAACTCCGCCAACGGGGAATCCCACGGTTAAGAGTGGTATATTCTTTAGAAAATCCCGTAAAACAAACACCTCCCGGCAGTATGGCTTTCGTACCTCCTGTGGCAGGGATGGTGATGGCATGTCAGGTGGTAAAAACCCTGTTGGAGGATGTGGATGAATCATAAAGAAATGGCATTACGTCACTTGGCCGGCAGAAGTCGAAGCATAAGAGAGATAACGGTATACTTGAAAAGAAAAGGTCTTTCTTCCCAGGAAACTTCAGAGATTGTTGGGCAACTCATTTCGGAAGGGCTCTTAAATGACGTGGCATATGGTATGGAATATATTCGATATGGATTGGCAAAGAACAAGGCGAAAAGACGAATTAAAATGGAACTTGTGGATAAGGGCCTTTCGTCAGAGCATTTTCAGACGGCCTGGGAAATCCTTGTAGAAGAAGGAGATTTGGGATTAGCAGATCCTTTCTGGGAAAAAAAGAAAGCCGAAGAGTTGGCTTGGGTTGGGTTGAGCCAAGTGCCTATAACCGAGAAGAACCTTCGAAAGGTGGCGGGGAAGCTAAAGACCCTAGGATATGATTCAGATACGATTTACCGTACTATTGGAAAATGGATGGACAAGACAACAGAAGAAGGATAGGGTAGAATGGGTGCCATTAAAGTAAAAGAAATTAATTTAGAATATGGAAATCCTACGGTGGACCAAGCGTTAGTCCGTATGGTGAATCAGTTGTCAACTGCCAAAGGTGCCGGTTATCGAGGTGTTATCCTAATACATGGATATGGTTCCAGTGGTACAGGTGGCGCCATCAAAATAGCGGTCTCCAAAAAATTGGCAGAACCGATGATGCAGGGGATGATTCGTGATTTTATACCCGGTGAAAAGTGGAGCGACCAAAAAAAGATTTTTTTGAATCAATGTCCTCAATTGAGAGAATACGAAGATCGCATTCATGGGAATCCGGGCATAACGGTGGTGCTATTTAAATAACGAATTTTAAATGTCCCATATAACGTACATTAAAGTTGGTATACTGCCTCTAATAAGAAAAGGAGGTAATCGGGATGATGTGGTTAAGTTGGGGCTTTATGCTGATAGCGATTGGTTTGTTAGTGATTTTATGGAAAGAAGAGAGCCGTTCTACAGAGGAGGAAACAACATGGCAAGCAAGGAACGAATACGAGAAGGAATGGAATTATTTTACGGAACCATTATAGAAAATTACAAGAAATCTCAGCAAGCTGTCATGACAGAATCCAAGGTTTCGGCCATATTTAAAAAAGCGGACTATAAGACCAGAATTGAAGATTTCAATAAGGTGAAGAAGGCAGCTGTCATGCTGAAATTAGAGCCAGGCCCGGAAAACTCTTCTCTGGAGCAGGATTTAATGGAAAGCCTGGAAGTAACCAAGGAAAGGTTAATTCAGCTGTGTCAGGCGCAAATTCAACTGCAGGAAGTATTACAAACAAAGGCAAACCGGGACAGGAAGGTGTCTATTCGGGAATACACCGGTGTCATGGAAAAGGTTCGGGAATCTCACGAGAAAATGCAGCGAAGTTTGCATCAGTTGGATATTATCTACACGGATTGGTTGGAAGAACGATAGGAGGGTTTTAAATCATGACAGCGGGTCAAATCAAGAAACTGTATATCATTCAAATCCTAGAGATATTAAAACGATATTCCGATGCGGACCATCCGTTAATGCAGAAGGACATTATCGAACTGATGCGAAAAGAGTTTGGGGTGGAGTGCGAACGAAAAGCGGTGGGCCGGAATATTGAAAACTTAAAAGATGTAGGGTACGATATCGAATACGAAAATGGGTACTATCTGGTTCAGCGAGATTTTGAAGAAAGCGAACTGCGATACCTCATTGACAGCATTTTGGCATCCCGGTATATTCCCACCAAGCAGGCAAAAGATTTGATTGAGAAGCTAACGGACCAATCCAATGTGTATTTTCGAGACAAGGTAAAACATATTTGTAATATTACCAACATGGATCATCAAGATACCAATGAGTTGTTTTTCACCATTGATGTTCTTTCAGAGGCCATTGCCAAACACCATCAGGTTCGATTTTATTACAGAAAATACAATGAAAGTAAAGAGCTGGTATCCACATCTACGGAAAAACATCTGGTAAATCCTTATCAAATTGTATTAGCCAATGGCAAATATTATTTAGTGGGGAATATGGATAAATATGATAATGTGACGCACTTTCGGGTAGAACGAATCTGGGATATTGAGATCGTATCGAAGAGTCGTAAGGACCCTCGAGAGGTGGAAGAGCTAAAAACTGGATTTGACTTGCCAAGACACATGGTGGAGCATGTATATATGTTTAGTGGACCTTCGATACATATTACCATGAGGATAGAAAAGGATATCATCGGTGATGTAATCGATTGGTTGGGTTCGGAAGTGGAGATTACACCGGATTCAGAGAATCCAAGTCAGTATTGCTTGGTAATGGTTCGGGCCAACGAGAATGCCATGAAGTACTGGGCAATGCAATTTGGAGAGAAAGTGGAGGTATTAGATCCGCCTTCCTTACGAGAAAAAATTAAGAGGGCCATTGGGATTATGCGGGAAAATTACGGGGAGGATTCGTGAAATGAAAAAAATGATCATAACAGGGGGACCTACCAACGAATACATCGATGAAGTGATGAAAATTACCAATATGTCAACCGGTTCACTGAGTTTAGCCCTTGCACAAGAGTTTTTGCGAGGAGGGTATAAGGTGGATTTGGTATTGACCAGAGGTATTTCCTATGATTCTCTAAAAGAGTATGAGATAGGGGAAACTCTGCGGGTATTCCCGGTGGAAACAACGGAAGAGATGATGAACCAGTTGCAAGAATTATCCGACGAAGGTGCCGGAATAGAAGGTGTTATCCATGCAGCGGCGGTGGGTGATTATAAGGCAGACTTTACGTTTTTGATGGAAGATTTGGCCAAACTTCTATATGAAAGAGCCCAATTGGAGCCCTTTACCAGCGAAGAGGAAGTGTTGAAGCTTTTGGAACAGGGCGCGTATCGAATCGATAACAGTTCAAAAATCAGCAGCTATCAGCAGAATCTTTCGGTGAAATTGACACTAACTCCTAAAATCATCGGAAACTTAAGGAATTGGTTTCCCCGGGCCTTGTTGGTGGGATGTAAGTTATTGGAGAATGTGGAAAAAGAAGAATTATACGAAGTGGCCAGAAAGCTAGCGGAAAAGAACGAGATGGACTTTATTTTAGCCAACGATTTGGCCGATCTCCGAGAGGGAAAAGCCACTCGTTATCTGGTGGATTCAGTGGGTTACTCCGGGATTGCACTGGATACGCCGGCGGATATTTTTCAGTATATTCATGATAGATTGTCTCAGATTCACCCCGCGTAGGCAGAGCGGGGTTTTTCATGAAAAGAATTTAGGTGGGCGGGCAAATCTCATTGATAATAGGGGGTTTTTCTAGTATAATCAATCTATGGAAAATAGTTTAAAAACAAGCCGGGAGTTTCTTACAAAGAGGGCAAAAGCGGTCGTTGTTTTTGTGTGTAAGAAAGCAAGAGGTGCCGCACAGTTTTTGCGGAAGCTGATAGACTCTACCAAAAAGAAGTATGGAATCCTTGGGTTGATCGCCATCCTATTGGTGATGGGAAAACTAATGTTATTTTATCACTTGATGAATATAACAACCAACGTGTTTTTCATTTGGATTACCACGTTAATGTTAGTGGGAATTTTGTTTTCTTTTTTTAGAAACAAGTGGATTCCCCTTATTTTGTTTACACTACTTACTATTCTCATGTTTTCCGATGTTACCTATTCCAGTTACTTCAACCGATATTTGTCGGTGGGGATGTTAGGTGCCGCGGAGGTTTTGGGTGATATTGGGGAAAGCATCAAAGAAGTGATTCGTCCCACATTCTTTTTGTTGTTTCTGGATGTGGTTATCATTTATGTGGTATTTTTTCTACATAAAATACCGTGGCGAAAATCAGTGATTCGTGATGAAAGAACGTAGGTATAAAAGGGCGGTACTGGCATTGGGAGCCCTATTACTGACCCTGGTTATTTGGAACCCGTTTCAATCTTTGTTTCTCACTTCATTGGGCAATCAAGAGTTTTTTGCTTATCATCTCAAAGATATAGTCAATAGTTTTTGGCCGAATGGTAGCGATAGCCAAATGAATGGGCTGTCCAAGGACTACGGGATGGAAAAAAATGGTCCTCAGTTTGGGGTGGCGGAAAATCGGAATATCGTTATCATTCAGGTGGAATCGTTGCAAAATTTTGTGATGGGGGAAACCTATAATGGCCAGGAACTAACACCGAATCTCAATGATCTTATGGAAGAGAATTCCACTTATTTCCCAAGGTTTTATCAACAAATTGGCAGTGGAAACACATCGGATGCGGAATTTGCCGCCAACCACTCCCTATATGGGACATTGGCCAGTTATACCTATAAACTGTTTTCGGAAAACTATTTCCGAGGTTTACCGGTGTTGCTAGGGGAACAGGGGTATGATACAGCCGTATTTCATGCTTTTGAAGATACCACATTTTGGAATCGAGAAGAAGCGTATCCTGCCATTGGGTTTCAAAGATTTTACGGCGGCTTGAATGATCAAGGCAGGGACGGGGACTATACCATGACGGAATGGATGGGTTGGGGTTTAACGGACTCCGAGTTCTATCCTCAAACTGTTGCGCTGATGAAAGAGCTAAATCAGCCGTTCTATGGCATGGTTATCAGTTTATCCAATCATCACCCCTATGAAATGCTTCCCCAATATCGGTTTATTGATTTATTGCCGGAAGACCAAGGGACTTTAGTGGGGAACTACTTAAATAGTGTGGCGTATACAGACTACTCCCTCGGTGTGTTTTTCCAACAGATGAAGGATGCGGGACTATATGAGAACACGCTGTTTGTGCTTTATGGGGATCACGTGGGGTTGACCCATTCCCCGGAAATAGATGAAAGCATGGAACGACTATTAGGCCATCCTTATGGACCGTTAGACATGTTGAATGTTCCCTTATTGATTCATATCCCTTCCCCGGAGTCTCCTTTGCCCAAAGAAATATCAACGGTGGGGGGGCAAACCGATATACTGCCGACTATCGCTTACTTGATGGGATGGGAAAGGTTGGACACCCTTTATGTTGGACATAATCTTTATACAGTAAACCAAGGATTTGTGGCACAACAAACATATATGCCCAAAGGTTCTTTTATAAGCGATGATATGGTATATGTGATGAGTCGTGATGGTATCTTTGAAAACGGAGAAGCCTGGGACACTAGTACAGGGAATAAAATCCCCGTTGAACAGGCGAGAGAAGGTCACAAGAGAAGCATTGATATCGTGAACACATCGGAATACATTTTAAAAAGCGATGCGCTTCGAAAGATTTATTTAGAGGGAAAGCAACTGTCAGATATTGATGGCGAAAAAATATCCCGGACCCATCCCGATGTGATGGCCCTTTTGGAATATCCCCATGGCGGCGATGTTTCGGATAATGCGTTAGATGCATTGAATGAGGTGGTTCGACAGGGATATCAAACCATATGTATTCGGGCAGACTGGGATGAGGATAGTGTACCCTTCGTATTATACGGTATGGATAACCAAATGGGGATGAGTTGGCAGGAATTGATTCACTGGATGGAAGACCATGGAAATGCCCAGGTGGTGGTGGACATCCCCAAAAGCGGCGACTATCTCATGCAATATACAAAAGAGCGAAGCGAAGCAGCCGCAAACCAAATGATTCCCATCTATCGAAGCAGTGAAGACTATTCCGGCCGATATGAAGGCATTATGGGGGTGGATGTAGAAGATATGAACTGGGAATTGCAGAAAAGTTTCGCGAAAAGTCATCGTGTGTGGGCTTTGATAGCCAATTCTTACTTGGCGGAAGACGATATAGAGAATTTAAGGGAGGAAGAAATTTTTGCTTACGTCTTGGAAGCGGAAAATGGAACGTATCGGGCTATTTATTAGTAGCCGAATCCAGTGGTATGCGAGAAGAAGCGAAAAGATATACATGAAACTTAGAATTAACGTTGTAAGTCTAAGAACCATGTTACCTTTTGATGTTCTTAAAAAGAAAAATCAACCAATACCCTGGGGCATCAGAGCTAGCAATCATGTGAATTCCCCCATGGAATGGATAAATAGGATGAAGAGGAAGTGGCAGCAGACGGTTATGACTGCCAAGATCAACTATAAACTTCTCAAACCTATGACGGATTTCCAATTGTTAAAGGCCAGAAGAAGGGCGGAGAGACATGGCCGTTGGCTGGTGGCTCTGGGCCATAAAAAGCCCCAATGGGCGAAAGGAGTGATAGCATTGCTATTGATTGGTTTACTCCTAACCAATCCCTTTCAGACGGTTTTGGGCAAGTCCATCCACAAGCAGGAATTCTTTTCCTATCATCTTCGGGATATCCTTTCTTATATGGTAGGCGAAAATGTTTCGGCAGAAACCGGTTATTATCTGGCTACTAACACTTATGAAGGTCAATTAGGAGGAGATTTATTTGGTATAGCGGAAGGCAAAAATCTAGTGATGATACAGATGGAGTCCATGCAAAGCATGGTGCTTCAGAGGGACTATTATGGCCAGGAATTGACTCCGGTGTTGAATCAATTAATCCAAGAGCCGGGAACCTACTACTTTGATAATTTCTACTGTCAATTGGGAGCGGGAAATACATCGGATGCGGAGTTTTCTGTGAATCACTCCCTGTTAGGAAGCATAGAAAGCTATACCTACCAATTGTTTGAAGACAACTATTTTTACGGGCTTCCAAAGGTTATGAAAGAAAAGGGATATCAAACTGCGGTATTTCACGGCTTTGAGAAGGACTTCTGGAATCGAGAAAACATATACCCCAAGCTTGGCTTCGACTACTTTAAGGGTGGAGATGATTATATCAGTGATAATATTCCGGAAATCGGGGGTGGAAATATCGTTGGCATTAGTGACAGCGCCTTTTTCCAACAGACCATTGAAGAATTAAAGGGCTTGGCACAACCCTACTATAGCTTTTTGATTACACTATCTACCCACAATCCCTTTGGGTTACCGGAACAATTACAGGAAATTGATATCGAACCCCAAGATCAAAACCTGTTTGGGAATTATTTAAACTCGGTTCATTATTCGGACCATTGTCTAGGTGAGTTTTTGGAAGGAATGAAAGAGGCCGGCCTTTACGAAAATTCCGTATTTGTACTATATGGAGATCATTATGGAATTACCAAGGCGGATAGCAAACTGTCACAGCTGGTGACTCAATGGTTGGGAAAAGAGTATACCTATGACGAAATGAATCACATTCCTCTATTGATACATATACCGGGCCATGAGAGAACAGAAACCATATCTACCTCCGGGGGACAGTTGGATTTATTTCCTACCATCAGCTATTTGATGGGTGTTGAGGAACTGAACACCATTTACTTGGGGCAAAATCTATTCACCGCACAAACCGGATTTGCACCCCTTCAATTGCATATGTTAAAAGGCTCTTTCATTATGGATGATATCGTATTTGAGATGAGTCGGGATGGAATATTCAAGAATAGCAAGGCATGGAACCGCATCACCCATGAGCCATTGAATATCCAGGATTACTATGAGGAATACAAGGCGGCAAAACAGGCCGTGGAAGTATCGGAATATTACTTATACAACGATGTTACAAGACAGGTTTTGCTAGAGGGCCGCAGCATTTCAGAGCTATTGGGGGAACAGGCGGATCCTACACCTCTCCCCAGAAAGATTCCTATATATAATTTTCATCAGAATTCAGCAGAGGAATTAGATGAGATGGTGGATTGGCTTCGAGAAAACCCAAAAGAAATATTAGCAGTGAGTTCCCATCATCTCTATAATATTCTGAAGAAGTTTGAAGTGGAATATTCCGGCAAAAAGGGAGTCACGGGAGCGATTCTATATGTAGATGAAACCTCCAACGAGGAGTTTTTGGAAATGAGAAGTCGCATTATCCCATATATGGAAGACTCTACCCAGGACTATTCAAAGCTGGAATATTTGGGATATCATACGATTGTCATTAATCCAGAGGCTACAGAAATGTCATATGATGACTTGGTTTCTTTCGCTGAAGTGAATCAAGTGGACGGCTTCGTCGTAACGGAAGAAAATCGAATCGATTATTTGCAAATGAAATCGCGCTTGGATGTCAAGTTGTATGTGAAAGAGAAAGATATCCTTCTGCGGCAGTAACAAGGGGCGGGAAGGAAAGGTATGATTATGGAAGGTTCATTGCTTTGGTTTTATATGGCCATTCCAATACTACTGTTGGTAGTATTGGGTGTGTCCGTGGTACAAAACAGTAATTTAAAAAAGGAAATTCGCGAAAGCCGTGGGGAGACTGTTCAATTTATCCAATCAAAAATGACAGATGTGTCCATGCTCCAAGAGCAAAAACTGGAGTATATTCGTTCATCTATGGAGTATCGTTTGAATGCCATGCAAGAAGACCAGAACAAAAGACTGGGAGAAATGCGGGAAACGGTGGACGAAAAGCTGCAGAAAACCCTGGAGGATAAAATCGGGCAATCCTTTCGGCTGGTATCGGATCGTCTGGAGCAGGTATATAAAGGTCTGGGAGAAATGCAAACCTTGGCCAATGGTGTGGGTGATTTGAAAAAGGTGCTATCCAATGTAAAGACCCGGGGTATATTGGGGGAGATACAATTAGGGGCTATTTTGGAACAGCTTCTCAGCAAAGAGCAGTACGAAGAAAATGTAGTGACAAAGTCTACCGGCTCGGATCGCGTAGAATTTGCCATTAAATTGCCGGGAGACCAACATGGAACCGTATGGCTTCCCATAGATGCCAAGTTTCCGCAGGAACCCTATTTAAAGCTATTAGAAGCCTATGATGGTGGGGCACAAGAACAGGTAGAAGCAGCCTATAAGACCTTGGAACGGGCCATTAAAACCGCTGCCAAGGATATACATGATAAATACATTGAAGCGCCATATACTACGGATTTTGCCATTCTGTTCTTGCCGGTGGAAGGACTGTATGCGGAAGTGGTGAGACACGGTTTGGTGGAAGCTTTACAAAAGGATTACAAGGTGAATATTGCCGGACCTACTACCATGGCGGCCCTATTAAACAGTCTTCAAATGGGATTCAAGACTCTGGCAATTCAGCGCCATTCCAGTGAGGTATGGACCGTTTTAGGGGCAGTAAAAACGGAATTTGATAAATTTGGACAGGTGCTGGTTCAAACACAGGCCAGAATCAACCAAGCCAATACGGAGCTGGATAAATTGGTAGGGGTTCGAACCAGAAGCATCCAAAGAAAACTGAACAGCATAGCCAGCTTGGATGAAGATATGACCAAGGAGTTGTTGGGATTGGATGATGATTCATTGTTGGAAGAAAAGGAGTTCGAAGAAGAGTAAAGGAGGCCTTGGTGAATATTTATGCCATCGGAGACTTGCATCTGTCTTTGAATGAAAACATTGAAAAACCAATGGATGTGTTCGGAAGTGAGTGGGAAGAACATGCTGACCGTTTAATGGAGGCATGGGATTCCACCATTTCAGAAGAGGATTTGGTTCTATTATGTGGAGATATTTCATGGGCTCTTAAGCTACCGGAGGCCATGGCAGACTTGGATTATATCCATGATCGACCCGGGAAAAAGGTTTTGATAAAAGGAAATCACGATCTTTGGTGGACCTCTATTAAACGACTCAACCTGCTTTATGAGGATTTGTTTTTTCTGCAAAATGATTTCTACATTTATGAAAATGTGGCAATCTGTGGAAGTAGAGGATGGACTTGCCCCGGGAATGAAGATTTTAAAGCACAAGACCTGAAGATTTATGAAAGAGAGCTGCTAAGAATTCGAATGTCGTTGGAAGCGGCGGCTTTGGCAGGATATGGGAAGGGGCAAGAAGGAAAAATTATAGCCATGATTCATTTCCCGCCCACCAACGATCAGTTGGAGGATTCGGGATTTACCCGTATATTTGAAGAGTTTGGGGTGGATACCGTGGTATATGGGCATCTCCATGGGATGGAAAATCACAGAAGAAGTATTCAAGGGATTTATAACCAGGTAAATTACCGTCTTGTAGCCTTCGATTATCTGAAGGGGAAACCGGAGAAAATATTATGAAAAGGGTTATCATAATCGTACTGGACAGTCTAGGAATTGGTGCTTTACCGGATGCATCTTTGTATGGGGATGAAGGGAGCAATACCCTTGGAAGCATCCTAAAAGAAACACCGGACTTAAAAATTCCCCACTTAATTCATCTTGGACTGGGAAATATAGACGGTGTGAAATGGGATGGAGACTCCTCACAGTCCATGGCAGGAAGTTATGGAAGGTTGGCCGAAGCCTCCAAAGGGAAAGACACCATTACCGGACATTGGGAAATTGCCGGAATTTATACGGAAGAGCCATTTAAAACATATCCGGAGGGTTTTCCAATATCTTTCATTGAAGAATTCGAAATGGCCATTGGCATGAAAACACTGGGTAACTATCCGGCTTCCGGTACAGAAATCATTGAGAAATTGGGACCGTTACACGAGGAAACAGGAAATCCTATCGTATATACTTCTGCGGATAGTGTCTTTCAAATTGCCGCCAATGTTGATATCATTCCCTTGAATAAGCTTTATGAGATTTGTGAGATTGCTCGAAAAATGTTGGTGGGAGATGTGGCTTGCGGGAGAGTGATTGCAAGACCCTACGAAATCATAGAGGGAAAACGTATCAGAACATCGGACCGAAAGGATTATGCCGTCTCTCCTCCGGAAGAAACCTTGTTGGACAAGGTGGTAAAAAAGGGGATGCAGGTTCATGCAATTGGAAAGATTAGTGACATTTTCAATGGGCAAGGCATTACCCATTCGATTCACACGGAAAGCAATCAGGATGGAATGCAGAAAACGGAAGAAGCATTAGAAACTAGTTTCGA
>CALFUG010000252.1 GCA_937928455.1 uncultured Clostridia bacterium | reverse complement strand
CATAGCGGCCGCATTGGTGCGGGAGTTTGAAATGAAAGGGGAAGGCCGTCTTCCCCATCGACCACTGGGGGAGTTAAAAAGGGAAATGCTAAGAAATGGCTGCCGTTTTTCCTCCAGTCAGCTTCCGTTTCGTGTCCGGGGACCTCTCGAACCTGGGAAATTTCAATTACCCGGCGATGTTTCCTCGCAATACATTACCGGCTTATTGATGGCGTTGCCACTTCTTCGAAAGGATAGTGCCTTGGAGATTACCAGCCCGTTGGAATCGGCTGGGTATGTGGAAATGACATTGAAGGTATTAGAAGAATTTAGTGTTAAGGTGCGAAAAACAAAAGGTGGTTACAAGATTCCGGGAAACCAAGGCTACCATTCTCCCGGGCCAGTGAAAGTGGAGGGAGATTGGTCCAATGGGGCATTCTTTCTTGCCATGGGAGCTCTTCAAGGGCAGGTTACGGTGGAAGGTTTGGAAGAAAAATCCTTGCAGCCGGATCGTTGCATCTTAACCTTTCTAGAGGAAATGGGGGCTCACGTTAGCTTATCATCTCAAGGAGTGCATATCCAGAGGAGCGATCTGACAGCGATTCAAGCCGATGTAGCTTCTTGCCCGGATTTGATGCCTGTATTGTCGGTATTGATGGCAAACGCCCGGGGAGTATCTGAAATCACCGGCGGGAAGCGACTTCGTTTAAAAGAAAGTGACCGAATCCGTGCCATGGCTGAGAACCTTAGCGCTATGGGAGTCCATGTGGAAGAAACAGATCAGGGGTTAAGAATCTGGGGTGCTACAAGCATTCGAGGAGGAGCGGTACAGGGATATAACGACCATCGTATTGTAATGGCCATGGCCACAGCGGCCTGTAATAGCAAAGCGCCCATATTGATTACTGACCATCAAGCGGTAGACAAGTCCTATCCGGATTTCTTTACAGACTTGAAAAGCATAGGAGGTGAGTGGAATGTCATTTAGCTACGGTAGAAGATTGCGTGTCACTCTCTTTGGGTCTTCCCATGGCCCGGGGGTAGGAGTAGTTCTAGATGGGGTTCCGGCAGGGACAATGGTGGAATGGGAAGCAGTAAAAGAGCAAATGAAACGTAGGAGTTCGGTGGGAAAACCCTATGCAACTGGGAGAAAAGAAACGGACCGATTTGACATATTGTCCGGTTGGACGGAAAAAGGAACCGATGGTGGTGCACTAACTTTGTTCATTCCCAATGAAAGTGTTCAGTCGGCAGACTATGATTCGTTGAAAACAATCCCCCGCCCTATGCACGCAGATTATCCGGCCATGATGAAATATGGAAAGGGTTATGACCCACGAGGCGGCAGCTTTTTCTCTGGGAGAATGACCGCTCCATTGGTACTGGTTGGCAGCATCGCCATGCAGCTATTGGAAAAGCAAGGAATCTTTATAGGTGCCCATATTGCAAGCATTGGGGAGATACAAGATCAGCGATTTCCGGCTGGCAACTTGGATGAATATTTGCTACTGGATGTAAAGAACAGAGATTTTCCCGTTTTGGACCAGGCAAAAGGGGAGAAAATGCGGGATGAAATTCAT